>NZ_CALLDG010000056.1 GCF_937999985.1 uncultured Corynebacterium sp. | reverse complement strand
GCTGCAGGGGCGGCCCACCCCGACCGAGCAGCCGGAAGCCGAGCTGTGGTTCGGTGCGCACCCGGGGGCGCCTGGGGTGCTGCTGGACCTGATCGAGGCCGACCCCGAAGGGCAGCTGGGGCAGGGGCGCAAGGCCCTGCCGTTCCTGCTGAAGCTGCTTGCGGCCGAGCGTGCGCTGAGCATTCAGGTGCATCCGACGAAGGCACAGGCCGAGGCGGGATTCGCCGCCGACGAGGCCGCCGGGATCGCCCGCGACGCCTTCGAGCGCAACTACAAGGACGACAATCACAAACCCGAGCTGCTGGTCGCCCTGGGTGAGTTCGAGGCGATGGCGGGCTTCCGGCCGGTCGCCCGCACTGCCGAACTGCTGGATCGGCTGGCCCTGCCCGAGCTGGATTTCCTGCGCGGCGATCTGCGCGGTGCGGTCGAGTGTGCGCTGCACATGCCGCCGGGGGATCTTCCGGAGATTATTGACGCCCTCACGCGGCGCTGCCGGGAGCTTGTGGCCAACGCGGACGATTGGGTGGGCGAGGTGGCGGACCTGGTGTTGCGCCTGGAGCAGCAGTACCCGAACGACCGAGGCGTGCTGTTTGCGCTGCTGCTCAACCGCGTGGTTCTGCAGGAAGGCGAAGCGCTATACCTGGATGCCGGGCAGCTGCACGCCTATGTACGCGGCACGGGCGTGGAGATCATGGCGAACTCGGACAACGTGCTGCGCTGTGGCTTGACTCCGAAGCACATCGACGTCGAGGAGCTGCTGAGCGTGGTGCGCTGGGAGGAGCTCGCGGATCCGCGTCTGCAGGCCGATGCGGATGGGGTGTACCACACTCCGGCGGAGGAATTCAGCTTGCGCAGAGTGGACGGGGAGGCAGAAGTCGCCGGGCCGGCAATCGTGTTGGCCGTCGGGGGAGCCACGGAATGTGGGGAGCTGCACCTGGACAGCGGCTCCGCCGCGTGGGTGCCCGCTGGCGAGGAAGCGTGTGTGAGCGGGAAGGCCTTTATCGCCCGTCCCGGGGCTTAGGCTTCGGTCCTGCCGTGGTGTCGGTGGGGCCGTCTGAGGCCTCGCCACTGTTAGGTTCCTTTGGATCCTCGGCCTCGTCAGTCCCGTGCTGCGGCTCGGCGGGCTTAGTCGAGTCGGAAGGCTCCAGAGGGGGGAAGCCATCCGTCGGGAAGGGGATCTCGGCGCTGCCGTCCGTGGCCTTGCCGGTCTCGGTGACGGGGCCGGGCTTAGTTGTGCCGGGCTGTTCCGCCTGCGACGCGCCCGGCAGAGCCGACGAGACCTGTGGAGCCTGCTGGGTCGACGGGGACTGGGGCGGAACCTGTGGCTGCTGTGGCTGCCCGGGGGACTCCAGGCCTTCCGCGACGATGGTCTCGGATGGCTGCGAGCCGTTGTTCTGCTGGCCGTTCCAGGCGTTGGGCGGCAGGTAGGGATCCTGGCCCAGCGGGGCGACATTGCTGAAGTTCGACCCATTCCCGGACTGCGGGGCGCGCGTGGAGTAGGCAGGAGGATCCGGCTGCGAGGTCGGCTCGTCGGAAACCACATCGTGATCCTGAGAAGCCGCTCCTGTGCTGATGGCGACAGTCGACTCCTCTGTCGTATTGCGCTTCGGGGAGGTGGCCTCCGAACCCGACTGCCAGGTCCAGACGCCGATGACTCCGGCCAAGACTAAGCCGACGATGGCGATGCCGCTGATGGCGCGGGGAACCGGGGAGTGCTGCTCACTGGTCTCGTAGATGACGGCGGTGCCCTTTTCTTCTTCGGCGCCGCGTTGTTCTTCTTCGGCCATCTGGCTCACCTCCTTTTCGGCAAAGATACTTCAATAAAGATCACAATTTGGTTAAGGCACAACAGAGCCTAGCAGGGATACACGGCTTTGACCACAGTTATTGGGCGTGTAAACGCGCTACAGTCGGTAATTGAGCGACAGAAAGGGCAGCACCATGAGCAACTGGGACGAATTCATCTTCTCGCAGGAAGACAACGTGGACTTCCTGGACGAACTGGCCGACCTGGACGGTCCCGAGGTAGCTGGGGCTCTCGTGGATGCCGTGAACCTCGCCCTGCGCGAAGAACAATCCGGTTCGGCGGATTACTCCATCGGCCTGTGCGCGGCCACGGTCGCAGCCATCTGGGGCGGCGCGCCCTTCAGCACGGCAACGGTGGCTGACGAACACCCCTTTATCCGCGCCCACATCGGCGAATGCCCAACCAACCTGCAGGAAGTTGCGCTGCAGCTGCTCGACGGGGAGATGGAACGGCGTGAGGGCGAGGAAGACCTGGAAGCCGAGGGGCTGGAAACCTTCGTCGAGGCGCTGAGCTAGTAGACTGTCTGAAGAAAAATAGCCCTATAGCTATATACCTGTACTTTTATCGAGGAGTCACCCCACCCATGGAGTTTAAAGTCAAGGATCTCTCGCTGGCAGAGGCCGGCCGCCACCAGATCCGCCTGGCGGAATACGAGATGCCCGGGCTGATGCAGCTGCGTAGCGAATATGCAGAAGATCAGCCCCTGAAGGGCGCCCGTATCGCTGGCTCCATTCACATGACCGTGCAGACAGCTGTGCTGATCGAAACTCTGGTGGCCCTCGGCGCTGAGGTTCGTTGGGCCTCCTGCAATATCTTTTCCACCCAGGACGAAGCCGCGGCCGCCATTGTCGTTGGTGAGGGAACCCCGGACGCACCCGCCGGCGTGCCAGTGTTCGCTTGGAAGGGCGAGACCCTGGACGAGTACTGGTGGTGCCTGAAGCAGATCTTCACCTGGGGAGAAGGCGTAGAAGCCAACATGATCCTGGACGACGGTGGCGATGCGACCATGGCTGTTATCAAGGGCATGGAATTTGAAAACGCAGGCCTCGTTCCGGATGCCGAGGATCATGACTCCGATGAGTACAAGGCCTTCCTCGGGATGCTGCGTGAAGCCTTGGCGGAGGACGATAAATTCTGGAACCGGGCGTCACAAAGCATCAAGGGTGTCACCGAAGAAACAACGACGGGCGTGCACCGCCTCTACCACTTCGCCGAGGAAGGCGTGCTGCCATTCCCGGCGATGAACGTCAACGATGCCGTGACGAAGTCCAAGTTCGACAACCGCTACGGCACCCGCCACTCCCTGATCGACGGCATCAACCGCGCTACTGACATGCTGATCGGCGGCAAGTCGGTGCTGCTGTGCGGCTACGGCGACGTGGGCAAGGGCTGCGCCGAGGCGCTGGCGGGCCAGGGCGCGATCGTAAAGGTCACCGAGGTAGACCCGATTAACGCCCTGCAGGCGCTCATGGACGGCTTCGAGGTTGTGCAGGTTGAGGACTTTATTAGTGACGCAGACATCGTCATCACCGCAACGGGCAACCTCGGAATCATCACGTTTGAGCACATGCAGATGATGAAGAACCACGCAGTGCTCGGAAACATCGGCCACTTCGACAACGAAATCGACATGGCCAGCCTGCTGCACCGCGAGGACGTCAGCCGCGTGACTATCAAGCCACAGGTGGACGAGTTCACCTTCCCGGGTGCCAACGGCGACCCGGTCTCCATCGTGGTGCTGAGCGAGGGGCGCCTGCTGAACCTGGGTAACGCCACCGGCCACCCGTCGTTCGTGATGTCCAACTCCTTCGCCGATCAGACGATCGCGCAGATCGAGCTGTACACGAAGTCCGACCAGTACGGCAATGACGTCTACCGCCTGCCGAAGATCCTGGACGAGATGGTTGCGCGCATCCACGTTGAGGCACTCGGCGGCAAGCTGACGACACTGACCAAGGAACAGGCTGAGTACATCGGCGTGGATGTTGCCGGCCCGTTCAAGCCGGAGCACTACCGCTACTAAATATGATCGTTAGCTTTGAAGGGGTCGACGGCGCGGGAAAGAACACCCTAGTCACGGCCGTAGAAAAAGAGTTGGTGGAACGCGAGGTGCCAGTCGCGCGCGTCGCGTTCCCGCGTTACGAGGAATCCCACCCGGCGATGCTGGCGCGAGAGGCGCTGCACGAAAACCTGGGTGACCTGATCGATTCCGTGCACGGCATGGCCACTCTGTTCGCCCTCGACCGCGCCGAGATTGGGGAAGAGCTGGCGGACTTCGACGCAGATGGTTATGTGATCCTGATCGACCGCTACACCGCCTCTAACGTGGCCTACTCCGCCGCGCGTGTCAACGGCGACGTGGCCGAGGTCGGCCAGTGGGTTACCCAACTGGAGCAAGAGAAGCTGGGAGTACCAGCGCCCGACCTGCAGATCCTGGTGGACGTCGAGGCGGAGGTGGCCGGGCAGCGCGCCGAGTCGCGCGAGGCCCAGGACCAGTCGCGAGCACGGGATGCTTACGAGCGGGACAGCAGCCTGCAGGAACGCACCGTCCGTGCCTACCGGGCACTGGCGGAGCAGCAGTGGCTGAGCCCGTGGGTGACAGTCGACAGCACCGGAGACGATTACGAGGCCCGCGCGGCTAAGGTCGCGGACCTGCTGGAAGAAATGAGAGGATGACAACCGTGGAAACGAAGATTCTGGTGGTCGACGACGACCCGGCAATCGCGGAAATGCTCACCATCGTTCTGCAGGGCGAGGGTTTTCGCACCGTGGTCGTGGGCGACGGCGTAGAGGCCGTGAAGGCCGCGGAGGAACACAACCCGGACCTCATCCTGCTGGACGTCATGCTGCCCGGAATGAACGGCATTGACGTCTGCAAGGCGATCCGCGAAACCTCCACGGTGCCGATCGTCATGCTGACAGCACGCACCGACACCGTGGACGTGGTGTTGGGCCTGGAGTCCGGCGCCGACGACTACGTGCACAAGCCGTTTAAGCCGAAGGAGCTGGTGGCGCGAGTGCGGGCACGCCTGCGCCGCACCCCAGAGGAGGCCCCTGCGGACACGATCGAGGTGGCAGACCTGAAGATCGACGTGCCCGGCCACCAGGTGATCCGTGATGGCCAGGAGATCGCGCTGACCCCGATCGAGTTCGACCTGCTGGTCACGCTGGCCTCCCGCCCGCGCCAAGTGTTCTCCCGCGAGGAGTTGCTGGAGCAAGTGTGGGGCTACCGCAAGTCCAGCGATACCCGCCTGGTGAACGTCCACATTCAGCGCCTGCGCTCGAAGGTGGAGAAGGACCCGGATGATCCGAAGATCATCCAGACCGTCCGCGGGATCGGCTACAAGACCGGCGAATAGGTTCTCGTGGAGCAGGAACAAGCGAAGCTCAGGAAGCGCAAGCCGGCCCGCCAAGCACAACCGAAGGCCCCGGGGCTCCCGCAGAAAGTGCAGGGGAAGACGCTGGCCGCGGGTGCGACGTTTTGGTCCGTGCTGCGCGACTTCTTCCGCCGGCCGCGGGATACCTGGCGGCGGATCATCAACTCGGTTAGGCTGCGCTGGCACCAGTCCATCCAGCTGCGAGTGATCGGCAGTGTGGTGGCCTCCAGTGCTTTCGCATTCCTGCTTATTGGGTTCCTACTGGTCGGCTTCCTGAGCCAGCAGCTGCTGGCCACCAAGTTCTCCGAAGCCGTGGACAGCATGGACCGGGCACGCACGGCGGTGGAAGAGCAGATCAGCGCCACCGACTCCTCCAACCCGGTGTCCGTGCGCCTGACCTCCGCCAGGGCAGTGCTGACTAACCGCTCGGCAGGGGTGGAGGAGACCAGTGTCCCGGTGTACGACTCGGTGCTTATCGCCAACAATGCGAGCGAGGCGGAAACACGGATCCCCAATAACATCGATATCCCCGAAAACCTGCGCGAGTTTGTGCGCCAGGGGCAGGTGGCCTACCAGTACGCCCGAGTAGACGGGGAAAACGGCAGCTACAAGGCGCTCATTATCGGCAGTCCCGTCTACTCCGACATCCCGGGGTTGGAGCTATACCTGCTGGTGCCGCTGACATCTGAAGAGGCCACTCTTAACCTCATGCGCGGCCTGCTAATGGCCGGCGGGATCGTCCTTATGATCCTGCTGTTGGTGATTGGTTGGGTATTCTCCCAGCAGATTATCGGCCCGGTTCGTGCGGCCTCGAAGATCGCCGAGAAGCTGGCCGCGGGCCACCTGCACGAGCGCATGGTCGTGGACGGCCAAGACGAAGTCGCCAGGCTCGCCTACAGCTTCAACGACATGGCGGAGAAGCTCTCCACCCAGATTCGCAACCTGGAGGAGTTCGGCTCGCTGCAACGCCAGTTCACGTCGGACGTTTCCCACGAGCTGCGTACCCCGCTGACGACGGTGCGCATGGCGGCGGACATGATCGAGGACAACGCCGACGAGCTCGACCCCCTGACCGCCCGTGCAGCTCACCTGATGACGAAGGAGCTCGACCGCTTCGAGACCCTCCTGGGCGACCTGCTGGAGATCTCCCGGCACGACGCGGGCGTGGCGAACCTATCCGCAGAGAAGGTCGACGTGCGCGGCGTGGTGCGCTCCGCCCTGCAACAGGTGCGCACCATCGCCGAGGAGGTTGGCACCGAGTTCAATGTGGACCTGCCGGAAGATCCCGTGGTCGTTGCCGTGGATTCGCGCCGCGTGGAGCGCATCCTGCGCAACCTCCTGGCCAACGCCGTCGACCACTCGGAAGGCAATCCGATCGAGGTGAAAATGGCCGTCGGCGAGCACGAACTGGCAATCGCCGTCACCGACCACGGAGTGGGACTGAAGCCGGGCGAGGAGGAGATGGTCTTCAACCGCTTCTGGCGCTCCGACCCTTCGCGCGAGCGTCGCACGGGCGGGACCGGCTTGGGGCTGGCCATCGCCAAGGAGGATGCCAACCTGCACGGCGGTCGCCTCGAAGCCATCGGCGAGCCCGGCGTGGGCGCTTGTTTCCGACTGACCCTCCCGCTGGAACAGGGCCACACCGTAAAGACCTCGCCGCTGCCTTTGGCGGTGGAGGCTGAGGGCGTCACTACCCAAGAACAAGAAGGGGGCGATGATGAGTAACAAGACCACAAAGGTCAAAAAGGTACTGTCCGCGATGACCGGGCTGGGTATGCTGGCGGCGTGCTCGACCCTGCCGGACGATACGAACCCCGAGGCGATCTCCAGTTACGCTCCGGCCCCCAGCGGGCAAGAGGCACCGACCCCGACCGATGGGCAGCCCTCTGACCTGCTGCTGCGCGATTTCTTCACCGCCAGCGCCCATCCGCTGCGTAACCACCAGGCGGCAAAGAGGTTCCTCACCGGCAGCATGCAGGGGCGGTGGCAATCCGACGCGCCGACGATGGTGCTAGACAGGATCGACATTGCCTCCGACGGCCCGGGCGACGATTCCAAGATCACCTACCGCGTGCGCGGCAACATCGTCGGCACGCTGGGCGTGGGTGGAGTGTTCGACCCGCAGTACAGCGCGTTCGAGACCAGCTATGAGATGCAAAGCGTCGACGGCCAGTGGCGCATCAGCAACCTGCCGAACGTCGTGGTGCTGGACCGACAGGACTTCGTGGGCACCTACCGCGCGCGCAACATCTACTTCCCGGACCTCAACGGCCGGGCGCTGGTGCCGGACCGCCGGTGGATCTACACCGGACAGCAGTCCACCGCCGCCTCCCTGGTCTCGTTGTTGGTTGCGGGGCCGCAGGACCGTTTAAAGAAGGCGGTGCGAAACCTTATTCCTGAGGACGCCACCGCCCAAGTCTCCGAGGACGACGAGGGAGACCCCGCTGTACACTTCACCGGCCTGCAGGAACTGTCCGCTGATGCGCGCCGGCTGCTGGCGGCACAGGTGGTGTGGACGCTGGCGGGTTCCGAGGTCCGTGGACCTTATGAGCTCACGGCGGATGGCACGCCCATGAGCGATGACATGCATGGCAAGTGGCTGGTGCAGGACCTTTCTCAATACGACCCGAACGTGCAGGTGCAGGTGCCGCTGCGAGCCGTCTCCGGCGGCGACATCTATCAGCAGGACGGGACGCGGGCGAAGAAACTGGAGGGATGGCTTTCACAACAGTATGTCGAGTCCGTGGCGCTAAGCCCGCGGGATGAAATCTTCGCGGCCGTGACTGGGCGGGGCGATGCACCACGCCAACTGATGCTCGGGGCGAAGGGAGACCAGCCCGTGAGCTCCGTACAGGCGGATTCGTTGACGCGCCCGACTTGGGGGCTGGATGCCACATCGGCCTACGTGGTGGCCGATGGCGAGCGGATCACGGAGATCACTCGCAACCCGGAGACCGGCGCCGTGGGGGAGCGGCAGGTGGACAGCTCCACAATGAGAATGGTGGACGGGAACGAGAAGCGCATCAGCGTTTTCCGCGTATCGCACGACGGCGCCCGCGCCGTGATGATCGTGAACGGACGGGTATACGTGGTGACGTTGGAGACGACCGACGATGGCACGAAGCGGCTGGGTGCGCCGGTGGAGATCGGCCACGCCGTGGGGGATACTGCGGTCAGCGCTGACTGGTCCGATGACGGGTCCGTGCTGGTGGGCACGCGTGCCAACGATGCCCCGGTGTGGGACATCGAGGTTGACGGGTCTTACTCGCAGCAGATCACGGGCCGCAACCTTTCCGCCCCGGTGGTGTCGGTGGCCACGGACGGCAGCAAGATTTATGTCACTGACGCAAATGCGTTGATGCAGTTTGACGTTACCTCCGAGGAGTCGCGGTTCTGGCGTGAAGTGCCGACCATGCAGGGAAAGCGGGCAACGCCAGTGCTGGTCGACTAGGCTGAGTGCCCGTGGGGATTAAGGGGGATCTCGGTGCGCTCGCGGGGCTGGTGTGGCGTGACGACTGCGTGTGTTGCGGTGCGGTGACCGGCGGGCAGCTGTGCGAGGCCTGCGGGCTCCAGCTGATGCAGCGTTGGCAGCGCTGGCAGCCGCGGGTGGCGGCAGTGCCGGTTTTCGCCGCCGGGGTGTACGGCGGCGCGCGGCGGATGCTTATTCTCAGCGCCAAGGAGAGACTGCGGCCGGCGGCCATAGACGTCGCCGGCAGGGTGTTGGCTGCCGGGATTCTGCACGTCAGCGGCTTAGGGTTGGTGCCGGATCCGCGTCTGGGGAGGGTGGTTCTGGTGCCCGCCCCCACCCGGAAATCGGCGGCGCGGAAGCGCGGCGGGGACATCGTTACCCGCTTTTGTCACGCCGCCGCAGCGCTGTATCCCGGAGTGGAGGTCCACCCGGTGGCGTGGCTGAGCGAGGCGAGTGTGGATTCGGTGGGGCTGGACCGCCACCAGCGTCGCGAGAACGTGGCCAGCAGTATCCTGTTTGACCCGGCGGCGGTCGGGCGATTGCGCGGGGTGGGGGAGGTCGTGATTGTCGATGACGTGTGCACTACGGGCGCCACAACAGCGCAGTTTGCGCTGGCTCTGACGGCGCGGGGCGTGCGGCCGCGATTGACGCTGGTATTAGCTGGCGCGTAGTTCACATAAATAAGGGGTATATGCACAAGTGCAGCAACGGCGATAGGTAGACTAGGGATTGGAACGATCGCCGTTGGAAGGTGGGTAATCCGGCCCGATTCTGGCGGTGAATGACTTTGGAGGTTGAGCAATGTCGACCGGCAAAAACTCGTCCGACTTTGGCAACGAGGAACTTGCTGCACCCGAGGCAGGCGTAGAGATCACTGGGCGCAACGTTGAGGTGCCGGAGCACTTCGCAGACCGCGTCAAGGGCAAGCTCGCGAAGATCGAGCGCCTGGACCCGACCCTCACGTTCTTCCACGTGGAGCTGCAGCACGAGCCCAACCCGCGCCGTGGTGACCAGCAGGATCGTCTGCAGATCACCGCAACCGGCAAGGGCCACATCGCTCGCGCAGAAGCTAAGGAAGACTCCTTCTACGCTGCCCTCGAGGTCGCCGTTGGCCGCATGGAGCGCTCCCTGCGCAAGGTGAAGGCGCGTCGCAAGATCGCCCGTTCCGGCCACCGCGCTCCGATGTCCATGGGCGAGGCAGCTGCCAGCCTGGTGGAAGAGGCACAGCCGAAGGCGGAGACCAAGCCGGAGGAGGTCGGCCCGTACGACGTCGATCCCTACGAGGATCAGTTCAAGCCCGGCCAGGTCGTGCGCAAGAAGGTGCACAAGGCCGCTCCGATCAGCGTTGACCAGGCGCTGAGCGAGATGGAGCTCGTGGGGCACGACTTCTTCCTGTTCATCAACGAGGAGACCGGCCAGCCGTCCGTGGTGTACCGTCGCCACGCTTTCGACTACGGCCTGATCACCCTGGAAGAGAAGGACGCAGAGAAGTAACCCCTTTCTCTAATCGGTCTTCAACCCATCAGCCGGCCCCCACGACTAACCCGTGGGGGCCGGCCTTTTATGTCTGGACTTGCCGGGTGTAGTTGCCCCCGGCCTTGGGGGTGGGGGTAGGATTATCCGAAGCCGACAAATTAGCTAACCCGTTTTAGAAATCGAGCAAAGGACAGCATCAGCGTGCTAGGACTTTCGAAAATCCTCCGTATGGGCGAAGGCCGTGCGGTTAAGCGTCTCGCGAAGATCGCCGACCAGGTGATGGACCTCGATGAGGAATACACCAAACTCACCGACGAGGAACTGCAGGCCAAGACCGACGAGCTGAAGAAGCGAGTTCAGGAAGACGGCGAGAGCCTGGACGACATCCTGCTCGAGGCTTTCGCCACCGCGCGTGAGGCATCCTGGCGCGTGCTCGGCCAGAAGCACTACAAGGTGCAGATCATGGGTGGCGCTGGCCTTCACTTCGGCTATGTCGCCGAGATGAAGACCGGTGAGGGTAAGACCCTGACCTGTGTGTTGCCCGCATACCTCAACGCGCTGTCCGGCAAGGGCGTGCACGTCGTTACCGTGAATGACTACCTGGCTAAGCGTGACGCCGAGTGGATGGGCCGTGTGCACCGCTTCCTGGGGCTCAGCACCGACGTGATCCTGAGCGGCAAGAACCCCGCCGAGCGCCGTGAGGCCTACAACGCCGACAACACCTATGGCACGAACAACGAGTTCGGCTTCGACTACCTGCGCGATAACATGGCGCACTCCCTGAACGACCTGGTGCAGCGCGGCCACAACTACGCCATCGTGGATGAGGTTGACTCGATCCTCATCGACGAGGCCCGTACCCCGCTGATCATCTCCGGTCCGGTCGAGGGCTCCAGCAAGTGGTTCACCGCCTTCGCGGCAATCGCCCCGAAGCTGACCCGTGACATCCACTACGAAGTGGACGAGCGGAAGAAGACCGTGGGCGTCAAGGAAGAGGGCGTGGAGTTCGTCGAGGACCAGCTGGGCATCGAGAACCTCTACGCCCCGGAGCACTCGCAGCTGGTGAGCTACCTGAACAACTCCATCAAGGCCAAGGAGCTGTTCACCCGCGACAAGGACTACATCGTCCGCAACGGCGAGGTCGTCATCGTCGACGAGTTCACCGGCCGCATCCTGGACGGCCGTCGTTACAACGAGGGCATCCACCAGGCGATCGAGGCGAAGGAACACGTCGAGATCAAGAACGAGAACCAGACGCTGGCCACCGTCACCCTGCAGAACTACTTCCGCCTGTACGACAAGCTGGCCGGCATGACCGGTACGGCGGAGACCGAGGCCGCCGAGCTGAAGTCCACCTACAAGCTGGATGTCGCCGCGATCCCGACGAACAAGGAAAACAAGCGTAAGGACCACGTCGACCTGATCTACAAGACGCAGGAGGCGAAGTTCGAGGCCGTGGCTGAGGACATCGCCGAGCGCGTGGAGACCGGCCAGCCGGTGCTGGTGGGTACCACCTCCGTGGAGCGTTCCGAGTACCTGTCCAGGCTGCTGCAGCGCCGCGGCATCAAGCACAACGTGCTGAATGCGAAGTACCACGAGAAGGAAGCGGAGATTGTCGCCCAGGCAGGTCGTCTGGGAGCCGTAACCGTGGCGACCAACATGGCCGGCCGTGGTACCGACATCGTGCTGGGTGGTAACCCGGACATCATCGCCGACATCAACCTGCGCGAGCGCGGCCTGGATCCGGTGGAGACCCCGGAGGAATACGAAGCGGCCTGGAACGATGAGATCGAGAAGGTCCGCGAGGAGTCCAAGGAAGAAGCGGAGAAGGTCCGCGAGGTCGGTGGTCTGTACGTGCTGGGCACGGAGCGTCACGAATCCCGCCGCATCGACAACCAGCTGCGTGGCCGTTCCGCACGTCAGGGCGACCCGGGCGAGACCCGCTTCTACCTGTCCATGCGCGATGACCTGATGGTACGCTTCGTCGGCCAGACGATGGAGGCGATGATGACTCGCCTGAACATCCCGGACGACGAGGCCATCGACTCGAAGATGGTCACCAACGCCATCAAGGGCGCACAGTCCCAGGTGGAGTCCGCCAACTTCGAGATGCGCAAGAACGTGCTCAAGTACGACGAAGTCATGAACGAGCAGCGCAAGGTGATCTACGGCGAGCGCCGCCAGATCCTCGAGGGTGAGGATGTGGAGAAGCAGATCCGCAACATGCTGAAGGACACCATCGAGGCATACGTCGACGGCGCGACCGCCGAGGGCTATGTCGAAGACTGGGATCTGGATACCCTGTGGAACGCCCTGGATTCCCTCTACGGCCCGACCTTTACCCACGAGGAACTGGTGGAAGGCGACGATTACGGCCGCCCGGGCGAGCTGAGCTCTTCTCAGCTGCTGGAGGCGCTGCTCGACGACGCCAACCGCGAGTACGACGAGCTGGAGGAGAAGGTCACGGAGATCGCCGGCGAAGAGCAAATGCGCGGCATGGAGCGCGCAGCTCTGCTGAACGTCGTGGACCAAAAGTGGCGCGAGCACCTCTACGAGATGGACTACCTGAAGGAGGGCATCGGCCTGCGTGCAATGGCGCAGCGCGATCCCCTGGTGGAGTACCAGCGCGAGGGTGGCGACATGTTTAACCGCATGAAGGACGGCATCAAGGAAGAGACCGTCCGCCAGCTGTTCCTGGTTCGCAACCAGCTGAAGCAGGCCGGCCAGGTGCACGTTGATGACCCGGCGGCCGGTAACGAGGGCGTGGCCGTGGACCGCGCTACGCAGACCACCATGGGTGGTTAAGAGCTAGATCAAGCTGAGGCTATCGATAGCCCAGACCTTGACCCCGCGCCGCGCGGAGCTGTGCAGTTGATGCAGCTCCGCGCGGCGCTTTTGCGTGTGCTGTGACATGCTGCCCGCAATCGCCCGCACCCTCTCGCCCATCTGCACCGATGCGCAAAAGCGAACACAGTCGCCCGCGCTGGGCTGGATGTGCAGACTTATTATTGACGCACCCTTCTCCACCCGCCCACTCGTCGGTTCCGGCCGCACGTGTCGGCGCACGCGAAGTTGCTCTAGCACCCGTTCGCCGAAGGGCGCGCGGCGCAAGTGGTCGATCGGACGGCGCCCCTCCAAGGCCTCCAGCCACATTTTTACGATCTGCGCGATGCGTTGGGGCGGTGGGGTGTTGGCGTCACGAAAAGAATCAGTGACCTCCTCCTCGGCGACCTGCACCGCGACGGCCGGGGTGGGTGGGCGCAGGAACACGAAGTCCGGAAGTGGGCGCGTGGAAGTTGAAGTGGTCACGAAAGAAAAACCCCCTGTTGTACATGCCAGTGATGCCGTACGGTGCGTTCCCCCGAAGGCGCCATACGGGCATAACTATAGCGAAGTGCGCGCCCCGCGGGGTACCGAAGGGCGAAAAGATGGCAGAATATAGGGCATGCGTGGACTAGTAGTTGATTATTGCGGAGTGTTGGACGGCGCCGAGGAAGACCGCAGGCGGTGGCGCAAGCTGCTGTCGGCGGCGCGAGCGGAGGGCA
This sequence comes from uncultured Corynebacterium sp., assembly GCF_937999985.1. GTDB lineage: Bacteria > Actinomycetota > Actinomycetes > Mycobacteriales > Mycobacteriaceae > Corynebacterium. The sequence continues at coordinate 2,532 of NZ_CALLDG010000056.1, read as the reverse complement.
TTGCCACGGCGATTCTTTCCAACGATCCGGGCGGGGCGGGCGCGGCCCCCATCCGTACGTGGCTGGAGGGAGGCTACGTGGATGCCGTTGTTCTGTCTGGCGAGGTGGGCGCGGAGAAGCCCTCGGAGGAGATCTTCCGCATTACTGCCGACCGTTTGGACCTGCCGCAGCAGGATCTGGTGCTGGTGGACGACAACATCCTGAACATCCGCGGCGCCGTGGATGCCGGCCTGATTGGCATTTACTACCAGCAGTTCGACCGCGCGGTGGTGGAGATCACCGGCGTGTTTGAGCTGGAGGGGGAGTTCTAAACCATGCTGGTGTACATTCCCGCGACCTTTGACATGCTGGGCACCCTCGCGGAGCAGGGGGAGCACCCGGTGCGCTCTGCGGTGGGCTTTGCTCTGACCCCGGCGGTGCGGGAGTTCTACACCGGCGGCGACGAGGAGGAGCTGGCATACACGGCCTTCCTGGATGCCGCACGGGCCTCGCTGCGCTTGCTCAGCGCGGGCGGGGAGGAGCGCTTCCCACACCGGCGTGTGGTGATCAGCGCGGAGATCGACGATTCCGCGGTGTCGTTGGCGCCGGCCGGCGGCGAGTCCGTGGTGCGGCTGGACCCTGCCGTTGTGAAGGTGCAGCAGTTGTTGGCGATCCATGTTGATGACGCCGACGCGGAGGCCGCCACGGCGAAGGCGATCGAGTGCATAGACGCAGCTGACTTGGGGGATGAGGACGCGGAGTTCGCGCTGGGGGACTGCGAAGACAACCTGATGAGCTGGTACGACGCGAAGGAGCTGCCGTTCCTGGTGGATTTGATGTAGCGGCTTAGCTACATTTCCCACTCGTTGTTGCTGCGCAGAGCCTCCAGCAGGCGGCGGATTGCGGTGACGCGCCGGGCGGACGCGCCGGTGAGGGTATCCAGGGCGCACTCCGGATCGGCGGGCGGACCCATGTGGGTGCAGCCGCGGGGGCAGTCTTCGGTGACCTCGCGGAGGTCTTCGAAAACGTCCACCACGGTGTCCGGGTCGACGTGTGCGAGCCCCAGGCTGCGGATGCCAGGTGTGTCGATGATCCAGCCGCCCGCGGGCAACTGGAGCGCGACGGACTGAGTGGAGGTGTGGCGGCCCTTGCCCACTCCGCTGACCTCTCCGGTGGCGCGTTCCGCGTCGGGGATGAGGCGGTTAAACAGGGTGGATTTGCCCACCCCGGAGTGGCCGACGAGGGCGCTGACCTTGCCCGTGATGTGCTCGGTGAGTTCGTCCAGGGAGTCGCTGACGCCGGTGGTGAGGATCTCTACGTCGAGATCGCGGAACTCGGCGGCGAAGGCGCTAGGGTCGGCAAGGTCGGACTTGGTGAGGCAGACCAGCGGGGTGAGGCCGCCGACGAAGGCGGCGATGAGGGCGCGCTCCACGAAGCCGGTGCGCGGTGGCGGATCGGCCACGGCGCTGACGATCAGCAGGTAGTCCGCGTTGGCCACGACGATCCGTTCGAAAGAGTCTGTGTCGTCCGCGGTGCGGCGCAGGATTGAGGTGCGGTCTTCGAGCCGGACGATGCGCGCCAGGGTGTCCTTCTTGCCGGAGGTATCGCCGACCACACCGACGTGGTCGCCGACGACCACATTGGTGCGTCCCATCTCGCGGGCGCGCATGCAGGTGACGAGGGTGCCGTCTTCGTCCAGCACCACGCCCCAGCGGCCTCGGTCCTTGGAGACGACCATGCCCCGCTTGGCGTTTTTATGGCTCGGTCGATCCTTCGTCCGCGGGCGCGAGCCCTTGCCGGGGCGGACGCGGACGTCGGACTCGTCCCAGTGGTGGGCGTTGCTGTGCCTTCGTCCCATCTAGCGTTCCTGGCCCAGCAGCTGCGCCCAGCGGCGGCGGAAGCCGGGGAGGGTCTTGGCGGTGGTGTCCACGTCGGAGACCTCGATGCCTTCGACGCGCAGGCCCAGGATCGCTCCGGCGGTGGCCATGCGGTGGTCGGCGTAGGACTCCCAGCGGCCGCCCTCCAGGGCAGCCGGGTGGATGATCAGCCCGTCGGCGGTCTGCTCGACATTGCCGCCGAGGGCGTTGATGTTATCCGCCAGCGCCTGCAGACGGTCGGTCTCGTGTCCGCGCAGGTGCGCGATTCCGTAGAGGTGGCTGGGGCCGTCTGCCAGGGCTGCCAGGGCGGCGACGGTGGGGGTGAGCTCCCCGATATCGTGCATGTCCCAGGTGATCCCGTTGACGCGGCCGGTGCCGGAGACAACTAGATCGCCGTGGTGGACGTCCAGCTCCGCCTCCGCGCCCATGTCCAGCAGGATCTGGCGGAATTGGTCGCCCGGCTGGTTGGTGGTGGCGGGCCAGTTCTGGATGCGCACGGTGCCGCCGGTGAGCACGCCCGCAGCCATGAACGGCGTGGCGTTCGACAGGTCAGGCTCCACGTGCCACTGGCGGCCGCTGATCGGGCCGGGGTGGACGGTCCACCGGTTGAAGGAGGTTTCCACGTTCACCCCGGCCTCGCGCAGCATCTGCACCGTCATCTCGACGTGGGGCTGGC
>NZ_CALLDG010000055.1 GCF_937999985.1 uncultured Corynebacterium sp. | reverse complement strand
TGGCGCTAGAGGTGCCCATGTTCACGAACAGCAGCACCCACATGATGATGCCGATGATCCAGGCGACGACCCAGACCCACACCCACAGGTTGCCCATTTCCTTGGACTCCGGGGTAATGCCCTTCGGCCAGCCCATACGCAAGAAGTTAAAGAAACCGTTCTCCGGCGGGGCGACAGTACAGCCGGAAAGAACCAGGCCAGCTAGACCGAGTACACCGGCGAGGCCAATACGGCGAGTCAAACCGTGCTTATTTCGCTGTTCCACGCGAGTTTGCCTTCCTCATTCACACGTCACTTTGCGTTGTAGGCCTTGAGGTCTGCCCCGCGCCTGCAGTTCGCGCGCGATAGTTAGACCTACAACCACTTCACTTAAAGAACCTTAGACCATTAACAGGACATTGCCACCATCGCGGATCGGGAATTTCCCTTTTCGGGGTTGGCTACTGCCCACATTGCCCCCACACGGGTTAGGCGGGAGCCCGCGCAGTGCGCGACTCCCGCCTTTCTGATGGCTTATATGGCACCTCTAAGGCACTCTAGAGCGCCCTAGCACCTCCGCTACCCCATCTAGAACTTGTTCATCTCGATCACTCCGGCACCGCCGATGTTGCGCAGGTTAGCGCGGGCCAGGTCGACCATGCGCCCCACGCCACCTTCAAACACGGTGCGCGTTGCGGAGCGGGAGAAGCCCATCATCATCTCCCAGGTGATGTTCGGCGGCAGGCTCAGCGCGTTCGGGTCGGTAACAACGTCCACCAGCACCGGGCCGTCATAGTCCAGAGCTTCCTTGATGCCGCTCTCCACGTCCGCCGGATCCTCGATGCGGATCGCCTTGATGCCGATGGCGTCTGCGATCTTGGCGAAGTTCACGTGCTCGTGGTCAGTTTCGTGCTCGGGCAGGCCGGCGACCATCATCTCCAGCTTCACCATGCCCAGCGAGGAGTTATTAAAGACCACAATGTTGACTGGCAGGTCGTGCAGCTTGGCGGTCAGCAGCTCCCCCATAAGCATCCCCAGGCCGCCGTCGCCGGAGAAGGAGATCACCTGGCGGTCGCGATCCGCGGCCTGCGCACCGAGCGCCTGTGGCAGCGCATTGGCCATGGTGCCGTGGCGGAAGGAGCCAATTTCTTCACGCTTACCGTTCGGCGTGATGTAGCGGGCACCCCAGACGTTACACATGCCGGTGTCGATGGTGAAGATGGCATCCTCGGCTGCCAGGCGGTCGATCGTATCGGCCACGTATTCCGGGTGGATAGGCTTCGACTTGCCCGCCTTCTTGGTGTAGGCGTCCACCACGTGGTTCAGCGCCCGCGCGTGGTTGCGCAGCTGCTTATCCAGGAAGCTGCGGTCGGTCTTCTCCTCGACGTGTGGCAAGATCGTGTCGATCACAGCCCCGACGTCGCCGACCACCGGGTAGTCGATGGTGGTGCGGCGGCCGATGTGGGAGCCGTCGATGTCCACCTGCGCCACGTTGCCGGTGGGCAGGAAGTCAGTGTACGGGAAGTCGGTGCCCAGCAGGATCAGCAGGTCAGCGTCGTACATCGCCTCGCGCGCCGCTCCGTAGCCCAGCAGGCCGGACATGCCGACGTCGAATGGGTTGTCGTACTGGATGTGCATCTTGCCGCCGAAGGCGTGGCCGACCGGGGCCTTAATCTTCTCTGCCAGCTCGAGCACTTGCTCTCGAGAATTTTTGACGCCCTCACCGCAGAACAAAGTAACGGTCTCGGCATCGTTAATGGCCTTGGCCAGGCGGGCTGCTTCCTCGGCATCCGGGTACAGCACGGGGCGCCCCTTGGCGTACACCGAGTCGATGAAGCCTTCCTCCTCGATTTCCTGGGAGGATACGTCGCCGGGAATGACCAGCACGCTAACGCCGTTGCCAGCCAGCGTGGACTGGATGGCGTGGTGCAGCACCTTTGGCCCCTGTGCTGCGGAGTTCACCATCTCGCAGTAACCGGAGCACTCCTGGAAGATCTGCTCCGGGTGGGTCTCCTGGAAGAACTGGCTGCCGATCTGCACGCTCGGAATGTGGGAGGCAATAGCCAGCACCTTCGCACCGTTGCGGTGGGAATCATAAAGGCCTTGGATCAGGTGGGTATTGCCCGGACCGCAGGAGGCGGCGCACACGGCTAGATCACCGGTGACGAGGGATTCCGCGCCGGCGGCGAACGCCGCGGCTTCCTCGTTGCGCACGTGGATCCATTCAATGGAGGACTGGCGAACCTCGTCAACAATCGGGTTGAGGCTATCGCCCACCAGTCCGAAGATCCGCTTAACGCCTTGCTTTTCTAGAGTCTTTACCAGCTGAGATGCGAAGTTTTTAGCCATGCCTTCAAGGCTACGCGGGGCTTTACGTCAACGCATGGATCGCTAGACAGTCTCACAGAAGTGAATTCATGTAATGCACATCACTCAGGTGCTAGATAGCCCGTGTGCTCAATAACTCAGTCTTAAAACGGTCTGCTCCCCGCCGTGGCAACTAGCTCACCTCCACCCCATCCGCGTAAAGTCAGAACGCATGTGTGGATTGCTTGGAATCATTGCGGCGAACGGCGCCGCGGAAAATTTCGTTGAGGCTGTAGAGGGCGCACTCCCCTGCATGCACCACCGTGGCCCGGACGACAGCGGCACGTGGCACGACCAAGATGTCGTGTTCGGCTTCAACCGACTATCCATCATCGACTTGGAGCACTCGCACCAGCCCCTGCAGTGGGGCCCGGAGGGCGAAGCGGACCGCTACGCACTGACGTTCAATGGCGAGATCTACAACTATGTCGAGCTGCGCGAGGAGCTCAAGGAAGCTGGCTATACCTTTAATACTGAGGGCGACGGCGAGACTATCGTGGTGGGCTTCCACCACTGGGGCGCCGACGTGGTGAACCACCTGCGCGGCATGTTCGCTTTCGCTGTGTGGGATTCCAAGGAAAAGAAGCTATTCCTGGCCCGCGATCAGTTCGGCATCAAGCCGATGTACATCGCCACCACCGAGGCGGGCACAGTCTTCGCCTCGGAGAAGAAGTGCATCCTGTCGATGGCGGAAGAGCTAGGGCTAAACCTGGATCTGGACATCCGCGCCATTGCGCACTACACGGATCTGCAGTATGTCCCGGAGCCGGAGAGCCTGCACAAGCACATCCGTCGCCTGGAATCCGGCAGCTACGGCTTTGTAACCCCCGGTGGAAAGGTCGAGGAAACCCGCTGGTTCGAGCCGCGCTTCCCGGTCAAGAAGGTCGCTGCCGGCGACGAGGAAGCCGTGTTCCAGCGCATCGCCGAGGCTCTGGAGGATTCCGTAGCCAAGCACATGCGCGCAGACGTCACGGTCGGTTCCTTCCTCTCCGGCGGCATTGACTCCACCGCCATCGCCGCGCTGGCCAAGCGTCACAACCCGGATCTGCTGACATTCACCACCGGTTTCGAGCGCGAGGGCTACTCCGAAGTCGACGTGGCCGCGGAATCCGCCGCCGCCATCGGCGCCGAGCACATCGTTAAGGTAGTCAGCCCGGAGGAGTACGCCGAGGCGATCCCGAAGATCATCTGGTACTTGGACGATCCGGTGGCCGACCCGTCGCTGGTTCCGCTGTACTTCGTGGCGCAGGAGGCCCGCAAGCACGTCAAGGTGGTGCTCTCCGGCGAGGGCGCCGACGAGCTCTTCGGCGGCTACACCATCTACAAGGAGCCGCTGAGCCTGGCGCCTTTCGACAAGATCCCCTCCCCGCTGAAGCGCGTGCTGTCCAGCGTCGGCAACGCCCTGCCCGAGGGCATGCGGGGCAAGTCCCTGCTGCAGCGCGGCACCATGCCAATGGAGGATCGCTACTACGGCAACGCGCGTTCCTTTAACTACCAGCAGCTAGAGCGCGTACTGCGCGAGATCCGTCCCGAGTGGGACCACCGCGAGGTCACGGCGCCGATCTACGCGAAGTCCAAGGACATGGACCCGGTCGCCCGCATGCAGCACCTGGACCTGTTCACCTGGATGCGCGGCGACATTCTGGTGAAGGCCGACAAGATCAACATGGCAAACTCCCTGGAGCTGCGCGTGCCGTTCCTGGATAAGGTCGTCTTCGACGTAGCGGAAACCCTCCCCCACGAGCTCAAGATCTCCCACGGCACCACCAAGTACGCGCTGCGCAAGGCGCTGGAGCGCATCGTGCCCCCGCACGTTCTGCACCGCAAGAAGCTGGGCTTCCCGGTGCCGATGCGCCACTGGCTGGCCGGCGACGAGCTCTACGGCTGGGCCAAGGAGAACATCGAGGCCTCGCAGACCGACCACATCTTCAACAAGGCAGAGGTCCTGAAGATGCTGGACGAGCACCGCGTGGCGATGAACACCGGCTCCGGCCCGGACCACTCCCGCCGACTGTGGACCGTCATCGCATTCATGGTCTGGCACGGCATCTTCGTCGAGGATCGCATCGATCCACAGATCGACCAGCGCCAGTACCCGGTCAACCTCTAGGACCCACCTCTAGAGCCTGCCGCCCCGCTCTAGACGCTAGAGACCCGAAAACGCCCCCGAGGGAATTCTTCCCTTGGGGGCGTCACTAATTAAAAGGACTCGAGTTCGAAGGGCTCGAGCTAGAGCCGCTTAGCTGA
>NZ_CALLDG010000054.1 GCF_937999985.1 uncultured Corynebacterium sp. | reverse complement strand
GCGCATCACCTTGCCAAGGTGAGGGTCGCGAGTTCGAGTCTCGTCATCCGCTCCAAACTTCTTTGGGGCCTGCGGGCCCCTTTTTTCATGCCTTAGCAGCGGCGTGGCAGCTCTCTTGGGGAAATTCGGGGTCTAAAATTAGTCGGCGATGAATGCCGAAAAACTTTCTTCTATGCGTGCAGATAGCCGCGTGGACACCTCCCAGATCCTCTGCTGGGTGTTCTGGCCGCTGGCTGTAATGACCTTTATCCAGCGCGTATTCGTTCACCCTTGGAACTCGCGCCTCACCGACGACTTCGGCACGGTCATCTCAGCGCTATACAAGTTCCGCGCCCAGGAGGCGATCTACGACCAGGACTACTCCTCCACGGATCCGCACTACCTCTACTCCCCCGGCGCCACGCTGCTGCTGAGCCCCCTGTCGTTGCTAACGAACATCGACCTGGCGCGGGCCGTGTATGTGGTCGGCAATGGTGTTGCGGCGGTGCTGGCGGTCGTGGTGCTCACGAAGCTCTTTGATTACTCCCTGCGCTCCTGGGTTCTGCCCGTCGGCATCTTCTTCCTCTTCAGCTCCGAGTCGATCGCCAACACCCTTGGGTTCGGCAACATCAACGGCGTGCTGTTGCTGGCCGAGGCGCTGTTCCTGTGGCTGCTAATCAACAACCGAGGAGTTCTGGCGGGCATCGTCATCGGGCTGGCCATCACGATCAAGCCGCAGTTCCTGCCACTGCTCTTCATTCCCCTGATGCGCCGGCAACTGTCCACCATCGCCACTGGCCTAGTGATCCCGGTAGTCATTAATATCATCGCCTGGCCGCTCACCACCAACGCGGGCGATTACTTCGACAAGCTGCTTCCCTACCTCGGAGAGGTACGGGATTTCGCCAATTCGTCGATCCCCGGCGTGGGCGTGTACTTCGGCTTCCCGGATTGGACGATCTGGCTGTGGCGCCTACTTGCAGCCATCTGCGTGCTCGTGGCGCTGGCGATGCTGTTGCGCTTCCGCGACCGCGATCCGGTGATGTGGTCCGCCAGCACCGCCGGCGTGCTTCTGACGGGCGTGTTCCTGATTAGCAGCCTGGGCCAGATGTACTACTCGATGCTGCTGCTGCCGCTGCTCTTCACGGTTCTGTCCCCCCGCTCCGTGATGCACACCCCCGTGGCGTGGCTGGGCGTGTACTTCTTCTTCAGCCACGACTCCTGGTCCTCGGACCGGTGGGTCAACTACGGCCGGGTGGCGGAATATACGCGCGGCACTATTGGTTGGTCACTGTTACTGGTCGCCGCTGCGGTGGTCTCTACGATGTGGTTCTTTAGGGATCGACGCCACAACGTCCACCCCCTAGGCGATGTGCACACGAACGGACTTTTCTACCGGGATAAGACGAAGACAGGAGAAGCAACTGATGGCTGAGTTGAACCCCACCGCTGATTTCCGGAACCTGACAGACGAACAGTGGCGCGAGCGCCTCACCCCCGAGGAGTTCGCCGTGCTGCGCCGAGCGGGCACCGAGGCCCCTTTTAAGGGCGAGTACACGGACACGGAGACCGAGGGCGTGTACGCCTGCAAGGGTTGCGGCGCGGAGCTCTTCCGCTCGACCGAAAAGTTCCACTCGCACTGCGGCTGGCCGAGCTTTTTCGACCCGAAGGATTCGGACGCGGTGATTACCCGCGTCGACGATTCCCTCGGCATGCGCCGCATCGAGGTTCTCTGTGCGCAGTGCGAGAGCCACCTGGGCCACGTTTTCGAGGGCGAGGGTTACCCCACGCCCACCGATCTGCGCTATTGCATCAACAGCATTGCTTTGACGCTGCAGCAGGCCGAAGATTCGGCCGGTTAATTAGGTGGCTAGGCCAGCGACTCCACGAAGCTGGCCAGCTCCTCCTTGTCGCCGTTGACGCGACGACCGGTGAAGAACGGGATTTCCTCGCGCACGTGGTGGCGTGCCTCCGTGTAGCGCATCTTGTACATCAGCTCGACGATGCGCTCCAGGGTCGGGGATTCGAAGGCCAGGATCCACTCGTAGTCGCCCAGTGCGAAAGCGGGAACGGTGTTCGCACGGACCTCGTCGAAGCCCAGGGCGGCCTTGCCGTGCTCGCGCAGCAGGCGGGAGCGCTCCGCACGATCCATGGTGTACCACTCGTAGCTGCGGACGAACGGGTAGACGCAGATCCAATCGCCCGGCTCCTCACCCATGATGAAGGACGGCAGGTGAGCCTTGTTGAACTCGCTCGGGCGGTGCAGGCAGGTGTTGGACCATACCGGCTCGCAGGCCTGCCCCAGCTTGGTTTCCTTGAGGAAGCGGCGGTAGGCCACCTGCAGATCCTGCATCTTCTCCGCGTGCCACCAGATCATGACGTCGGCCTCGGCGCGCAGTGCGGACAGGTCGTAGACACCGCGGATAACCAGATCCTCATCCTCGAAGGAATCAATGAATGCCTGAAAATCAGCAGCTACCTCCGTGCGATCGCCCAGCACACCCGGCTCGATCTTGAAGACCGAGTAGGTGGCGAAGCGAACGACGGCGTTAAGACGCTTGATTTCCTGCGCGTTCAGTTCAGTCATGGTGTTTAGCCTCTTTAGCCTTTCTGATTTCCATTCATAGGTTCTACGGCAGCCGTTAACGGCTTATACGAAGTCCAATCTACGCGAGATCACACTGCTGAGGAGCTAGGCGTGGGGTGGAGCACGCCATCACGCGGATGATCTCCCGCGCGGCCGCCACT
>NZ_CALLDG010000053.1 GCF_937999985.1 uncultured Corynebacterium sp. | reverse complement strand
AAGCGGAGGATCCGTGCACGCTGTGGTTTTGGACCCGCCGCGCACGGGTGCGGGCACGCAGACGGTTGCCGATATTGCCAAGGCCCGCCCGAGGCATGTCGTTCACGTGGGATGCGACCCGGCCACCGCCGCCCGCGACCTTGCAGCTTGGATCGACAACGGATACGCGATCAAGGAGCTGTGCGTGGTGGATGCTTTCGGTTTAAATCACCACGTAGAGCTGCTGGCATATCTGGTTCCAGACCGCCGCGGTCGCGCAGGCTCCTAAACCCCGGTAGGGGATTCTTTCAAAACACTTGAGCGCAGTTAGAATGGACAGACAAAACATTCGGCGCGAGACATGAGGACGGAGAAGAGTAGTTTCACATGGGAATTCTCGACAAGGTGTCTTCGCCCGCTGACCTCAAGGGGCTGGACACAAACCAGCTAGAGCAGCTGGCCGCGGAGATCCGCGAGTTTCTTATCCAGAAGGTCTCCGCAACCGGCGGCCACCTGGGACCGAACCTGGGCGTAGTCGAGCTGACGATCGCCATGCACCGGGTATTCGACTCGCCTTCCGACCCGCTGATTTTCGACACCGGCCACCAGTCCTACGTGCACAAGATCTTGACTGGTCGCCGGGATCTATTTGACACGCTGCGTCAAAAGGACGGGCTATCCGGCTATCCGGATCGGGCGGAGTCTCCCCACGACTGGACTGAGTCCTCCCACGCTTCCGCCTCGCTGTCCTACGCAGATGGTCTGGCCAAGGCCTTCGAGCTGACCGGACAGGTTCACCGCCACGTTGTCGCCCTGGTCGGCGACGGCGCGCTGACCGGCGGCATGACGTGGGAGGCGCTGAACAACATCGCCGCCGCGAAGAAGCGCAGCCTGGTCATCGTCGTCAATGACAACGGCCGCTCCTATTCGCCCACGATCGGTGGACTGGCCGAAAACCTGGCAGCGCTGCGTCTGCAGCCGATGTACGACCGGGTGATGGATACAGGTAAGAACGCCCTAGGCCGGATGGGCTGGGTGGGCGACCGCGCCTTCCAGGTGATTCACGGATTCAAGGAGGGCGTGAAGCACACCGTAATTCCTCACGAGATGTTCCCGGAGCTGGGCCTGAAGTACATCGGCCCCGTCGATGGCCACGACCTCCAACAGGTCGAAAACGCTCTGCGTTATGCCAAGGACTACGGCGGTCCCGTGATCGTCCACACGGTCACACAGAAGGGGAAGGGATTCGATCCTGCCGAGCAGGACGAGGCCGACCAGATGCACTCCACCGGCGTGATCGACCCGATCACCGGTGAGTCGATGGCGAAGAAGACCGAGGGCGCGATCAGCTGGACCAAGGTGTTCTCCAACCACCTGATCGACATTGCCAACGAGCGCGAGGACATCGTCGCCATCACCGCCGCCATGGCTGGCCCGACCGGCCTGGCAGACTTCGCGAAGGTGCACCCCAGCCGCACCTACGACGTCGGCATCGCAGAGCAGCACGCGGTGACCTCCGCCGCCGGCCTGGCTCTCGGTGGCCTGCATCCGGTGGTGGCCGTATACTCAACGTTCCTCAACCGCGCATTCGACCAGCTTTTGATGGACGTCGCTCTACTGAAGCTGGGCGTTACCATCGTCCTCGACCGCGCGGGCATCACCGGCTCCGACGGTGCGAGCCACAACGGCATGTGGGACCTGTCGATCACCGGCATCGTCCCCGGCATCCACGTCGCCGCCCCGCGCGACGCCCACACCCTGGAGCTGGCCCTCGACCGCGCAGTGGCCATCGACGATGCTCCGACCGTCGTGCGCTTCCCGAAGGGCAACGCCCCAGCCGACATCCCCGCCGTGCGCGAGGAGGCCGACTACGACGTGCTATTCGAACAGGGCGGCGAGCCGACCGACGGTCGCGTGCTCATTGTCTCTTTCGGAGCTCTTACGGACCAGGCGCTAGGCGCTGCGCAGGCTCTTTGTGACGCCAACTTCTCCGCCACCGTCGTGGATCCCCACTGGGTAGTTCCCACTGCGGATAGCTTGCTGGAGCTCGCCCGCGACTTCGACCTCATCGTCACGATCGAGGACAACGGCGTGCACGGCGGAGCGGGTAGCCGTCTGCACTACGACCTGTCCCAGGCGGGCATCGACGTGCCCGTCCGCAACCTGGGCGTACCGCAAGAGTTCCTGGCGCATGCCTCGCGCGGCGAGGTGCTCGAGGAGCTGGGCCTGGACGTGGAGACCGTCGCCCGGACCGTCGTGGGTTACGCGGAGAAGCTTTAACCTGCGTAGACTGCCGCGACGGCAGGTGTGACAGCGTCGAGTAGTAACTCCACCTGCCACGGTCGCAGCCCCAGGGCGGACCACTTTTCGCCGAGCAGTTCCTCCCACTCTGCGATCGGGTCATCGGCACCATCTAGCGCGCTTGATTCTTCGGCCTGCCAGCAGGACCAGGCAGATTGGCGGAGGTTTTTCCTAGTAACAACCGTGTCCAGACGGATCTGCAGGCGATCCGCTGCGTCATCGGCCGCGGAGAGAATTGCTTCGGAGTAGGCAGCCGCACGGGGGTATTCCTCCGGCCAGACCTTGTGCTCCGGGATGCCGCGCGTGGGGTTCCGCGGCGGCAGGAACTGTTGGGTTTCGAGGTCTGGGGTCTCGGACATGAGGGCGTCCGAAAGAAGCTCGGCCATGTGCCTGCGAGCCCGAGGTTTCATGCGCGCCCGCGAGTGATGCAGGCAGGAGTTCAACTGCCGCAGCGCACCGGCGCGGTCGCGATCGGCACGGCCGGCGATGTCCACGAGGTCACGGCTGCGCAGAATGGCCTCCGGGGAGATGTCGCCGCGGCGGGCCATAGTGTCGCGGGATTCCCAGAGGTCGTGGGCGATGCGGCGAGGCAGGGCGCCGCGCAGAGAACTCAAGCCCTTCAGACTCGTCCAGTCGTTCGCGGACAGGGGAGAGGCAGAGGCCAGCACGTGGTCGCACTCCTGGACATACCACTCGGTACGGCCGGTCTCGGCGAGGTCATCGAGGCAGTGTTCCAATAGCTCTAGCAGCCATTCGACGTCCAGGGCGGCGTAGTTGAGCATCGCGTCGGTCAGCGGCCTGCGCGACCAGTCCGCGTTGCCCTTATCCTTGGGCACCTTAATGTCGAAGTAGGCCTCCAGCATGCCGGAAAGGCCGATGCGTTCGGCCCCGAGGATCTGCCCGGCGATCTGCGTATCGTGCAACACGCGCGGGCGCCAACCCAAGGCCAGCAGACAAGGAAGGTCGGTGTGCGCGGCGTGGAGCACCCAGTCGGACTCGTTCACGACGTTGGCCATGCGGCGAGTGGCTTGGGGTTCGGCCTCGGGATCAATCAGGAAGGTGCCGGAGCCGTGGCGACGCAGCTGGATCAGGAACGCGCGATCGTCGTAGCGGTAGGCAGAGGCGCGCTCCGTGTCGATGGCGATGGGGCCGTGGCCTGCAGCGAGTGCGCGGGCGGCTGCGTCGATGTGCTGCGGGGTATTCCGCAGAACCGGGGTGCCGGCGGCGGGGACAGAGACAAAACTCACGGCTATAACGATACGTCAGCCCGCCGGCTGGCTCGTCCCGGAGCCTCTCGCCGATACTAGAAGTCGTTTTACTAGGAGTCGTTTGCGGCTGCGGTGCCCGCGGGCCGAGCGCCGAAAGCCAGGCTGGTCACGCCCTCGGGCGGCAGGCCGGCGACGTTGGCCAGCACCTCCGCGAAGGCCTGGACGTGGCCGGTGAGGTCGGAACCGGTGGCGGTCCAGGAGGCGCGCATCTCCAGTTGGAAGGCGCGCGGCGGGCCGCCGATTTCTCCGTAGCGGACAGAAGCAGTAGAAGTCACCGTGCCGCCGAGGTCGGTGTATTCACAACTCGGGGAATCCAGCTGCTCCTTGAGCCAGTCCCATGCCACGTCCGGCAGCAGCGGGTCGGAGGCCACGGCGGCGTCCATGTCCGCCTGGATGTAGGCGACCATACGCATGCGCTTGCCCTTCCATTGCTCTTCACCCTGCGGGTCGTGGAGCAGGATCAGGCGGCCGAAGGCATCGCCGGCGGGGGTTCCGGTGCTGTCGTCGCTGTCCTCGTCGGCGGGTAGCACCTCGAGGCCGATGGCGTGGCTGAGGGGTGCGAGGTTGCGGGGCGGTCGGATGTCTCCGACGCTGATGCCGCGACGCACTTGTGCTTCCGACATGGAGCGCACCGCTTCGTGGAAGTACTCTGGGATCTCAGTCTCTTGGCTCACAAGGCCTAAACCTAGCCTTTAAGGTTTGTCGCGTTTGTGAGGCGCGCCGAGGGCGCTGGCATAATGGCATCTATGACGAGTGAGCCTATTGATTGCCCCATCCAAGGTGATACCGCTGCCGCCGAAGCGCGGCGTCGCGCCCACAAGGACGCGCCGTTCCTCGCCGCAGCGCGCGGAGAAACCCCTAGTCGCCGCCCGGTGTGGATGATGCGCCAAGCCGGACGCTCGCTACCGGAGTACCGCGAGATCCGTAAAGACCACGGAATGCTGGAATCGTGCTTTAATCCGGAGCTGCTCGCGGAGATCACCCTGCAGCCGGTCCGCCGGCACGACGCGGACGCGGCGATCCTGTTCTCCGACATCGTGGTGCCGCTGAAGGCCGCGGGCGTGGGTCTGGACATCGTTGCTGGCCGCGGCCCCGTCGTGGAGCACCCGGTGCGCACCGCAGACGAGGTGGCTGCGCTGCCGATCGTGGAGAGCAGTCAGCTCGATAGCATTGTCGAAGGCATCGGCGGTGTGCTGGAGGGGCTGCGGGACGATCAGGTTCTCATCGGTTTCGCCGGTGCTCCGTTTACTCTTGCCTCCTACCTCGTCGAGGGCGGTCCCTCGAAAAACCACGAGGTCACGAAGGCTCTGATGTACTCGCAGCCGGATGTATGGCACGCCCTGATGCGCCGATTGACGCCCACTATTATCCGCTTCCTGCAGGTTCAGGCGGAAGCTGGCGTGGATGCCCTGCAGCTGTTTGACTCCTGGGCCGGCTACCTGACCGCGCGGGACTACCGCGAGTTCGTCCGCCCGTACTCCACTGAGATTTTCAATGCGATGCGCGCCTATGGCGTGCCGATGATCCACTTCGGAGTGGGCACCGGCGAGCTGCTGGGCGATATGGCCCTGGCTGGCCCCGACGTGGTGGGCGTGGATTGGCGCGTGCCGCTGGATTCCGCCGCCACCCGCGTCTCCGCCGCTCTGCAGGAGGCCGACCCGACTGCGGAGCCGGCCGCCCGCGCCAAGGCGCTGCAGGGCAACCTGGACCCGGCCGTGCTGTTCGCCGGGCCGGAGGTGGTGGAAGCGCAGATCGGACGCATCTGTGCCGAGGCCGATCGCGCCATAGAGCGCGGCCAGGCCCGCGGACACATCTTCAACCTGGGCCACGGCGTTTTGCCGAACACTGATCCCGATGCCATCACCCGCGCCTTCGAGGAGGTTCACAAGCGATGAAGGCCAACCAGTTTTCCTGTCACTTCGAGAAGCTAGACACGTCCGGTCTGGAGGGGCTGCGCGTCGCCGTGATCGGCGGCGGCATCGCGGGTCTGGCCGCGGCCTGGGAGCTGCGTCGCCAGCTGGGGCCGAACGCCCGCATCCTGCTGACCGAGGCCTACGACCGCCTGGGCGGAAAGCTCAAGACCGTGAACTACGCCAACGGTCCAGTGGACATGGGAGCGGAGGCCTACATGGGCTTCCGCCAGGACTTCACTGAACTGGTTGAATCCGTTGGGCTGGGGGATCAGCTGTGCGTGCCCTCTGGCCTGCCGAGCGGTTTCTATGTGGACGGCGCGCTGGTGGATATTCCGCGGCGCACGTTGATGGGCATCCCGTCCCGCGGTGCCGACGTTGCCGAGGTCGTGGGGCTGGACGGTGCTGCGCGCATCGACGCCGAGCGTAACGGCCAGCCGATGACCTGGACGCCGGGGCAGGACACGCCCGTCGGACAGTTGGTGGAAGCCCGCCTGGGTCGCATTGTGGTCGATCGTTTGGTCTCCCCACTGCTGGGTGGGGTGTACTCCTGCAATGCCTTTGACCTGGGAGTGCGCGCTACCCTTCCACAGCTGGCAGCGGAGCTGGACCGTCGCGGCACGGAGGGCCAGCCGTTCTTCCTGGTGGATGCAGTCGAGCATCTTCTTTCCCAGCGCCCCGCACCCCAGGAGGGCGAGAAGCCCAAGCCCGTCTTCCGCAGCCTGCGCGGGGGTTACGCCAGCCTGGTAGACGCGCTGGTGCGCCACGCAAATCCGGAGCTCCTGCGCAATACCGCAGTGGAATCCATCGGCCGCACTCGAGGTGGCTACTACATCGACCCGATCGGCGAGTTCGATGCCGTCATCGTCGCCACCCCGGCGCCCACCGCGTCGGCCATCCTCCAGTACATGGCTCCCACTGCCGCGGACGTGCTGGGTGAGATCGACCTCGCCAGCAGCGTAGTCGTTGGCATGCGCATGGCTTCCGCGCACGGCATCCCGGAGCGTTCGGGCGTTCTTTTGGGTAGTGACGCCCCCACGGAGGCGAAGGCCTTCACGTTCTCGTCTCGTAAATGGCCGCACCTGGCCGAGCGCGGGGGCGCTTTTGTGCGGGCTAGCTTCGGCAGCTTTGGCAACCCGTGGCACCTGGATGTAGATAACCGTGCCCTGTTGAGCTTCGCGGTAGAGGACCTGGAGCGTATCACCGGCGAGCGGAAGACCCCGGAGGAGTACTTCGTGCAGCGCTGGTGGGGCGGCCTGCCGCGCTATGGCGTGGGCTACATGGATGCAATGTCCGAGGTATACGACGAGGTGTTGGGCATTCGCGGGCTAGCGCTGGCCGGTTCGATGCTCAACGGTGTGGGCGTGCCTGCAACTGCCGCCTCGGGAGTGGAGGCCGCGCGGGAGATCATCCGCGAGATGGCGTGATCCACCCCACGCCTAGCTCCTCAGCAGTGTGATCTCGCGTAGATTGGACTTCGT
>NZ_CALLDG010000052.1 GCF_937999985.1 uncultured Corynebacterium sp. | reverse complement strand
GACGATCAAGACCGCCAGCAGAGCCAGAACCGCGCATAGCGCCGCGCGGCGTACCGAACGGAGGATGCCGATACCCGCCGCGGCAAGCACACCGGCAACCCACGCGCTGGCCTGCATTTCGGCGACGAAAGGCCAGCCGGCCGTGGGTTCTGCGGGCCAGAGGATGCTGGACATCCAGAAGATCGCCACGACCAGCGTGGCGATGCAGAGGTTCCGGTTCACTCCGCGGCTCGGGGCTGGCAGAGAGAAAGAACGGCGTTGGTTCATTTCCGTTCAGGCACGGGTTAGCCCTCGGCGGGCGGGGTGGCGCCGGGTTCGGTGATTGGCTTGGACTCGGCCTTCTTGCCGGAGCCGTCCAGCCCCAGAGCTGGGGCTGCCGCCGGGTCACAGTCGTGCAGCAGGTTCAGGCAGCGCACGACCTCATCATCCTCGCCGAGGGCGCGGGCGGTCTGCACCAGCGCGCCGATGGCGCGGAGCACACCCTGGTTCGGCTCGTGGCTCCACGGGACCGGCCCGGTGCCACGCCAACCATTGCCACGCAGGGCATCCAGGCCGCGGTGGTAGCCGGTGCGAGCACAAGCGTAGGCCTGCACAGGCTGACCTTCGGCCAGCAGCACCTCGGCCAGGGCGGCCCATGCGCCGGAATCCTTCAGGTTCTCCGAGACCACAGCCTCCAGCGACTCGCGCGACTGCGCAGTACTTGCACCACCGCCAGCGCCAACACCACCCTCCACCGGAATGGAGCTTGCCAGCTCCTGCGGTAGGCGCACCTCCGGGTGCTCCGCGCCGAAGAGGTCTCGACTGTGACGAATCTGTTCTGCCATCGTGCTAACGGAACCTACTTAGCAACGGAAGTGCCAGCGGAGTGCAGGTCGTTGCAGGCCTCCACCACGCGGACGGACATGGCCTCCTCAGCCTTCTTCAGGTAGGAGCGCGGGTCGTAAACCTTCTTGTTGCCGACCTCGCCGTCGATCTTCAGCACGCCGTCGAAGTTGGTGAACATGTGGCGGGCAACCGGGTTGGTGAAGGCGTACTGGGTGTCCGTGTCCACGTTCATCTTGATCACACCGTAACGCAGAGCCTCCTCGATCTTCTCCTTCTCGGAGCCGGAGCCACCGTGGAAGACGAAGTCGAACGGGTTGGAGCCCTCAGAAAGGCCCAGCTTCTTCTCCGCAACCTTCTGGCCCATGTCCAGAACCTCCGGGCGCAGCTTCACGTTGCCCGGCTTGTACACGCCGTGGACGTTGCCGAAGGTAGCGGCCAGCAGGTAGCGGCCGTGCTCGCCGGTGCCCAGAGCATCAACGGTCTTAGCGAAGTCCTCCTCGGTGGTGTACAGGTTAGCGCCGGCCTTGGCCTCCACGCCGTCTTCCTCGCCACCGACAACGCCGATCTCCACCTCGAGGATGATGTTGGCCTTCTGGGCGTCAGCCAGCAGATCCTTAGCGATCTCCAGGTTCTCGTCGATCGGGATAGCGGAGCCGTCCCACATGTGAGACTGGAATAGCGGGTTCTCGCCAGCCTCCACGCGCTTACGGGAGATCTCCATCAGCGGGCGAACGTACTCGTCCAGAACTTCCTTCTGGCAGTGGTCGGTGTGCAGAGCAACGTTCACGCCGTAGTGCTTAGCAGCCTGGTGAGCAAACGCAGCCAGGGCCTCCGCACCCGCAACCATGTTCTTCACGGCCAGGCCGGAACCGAACTGGGAACCACCGGTGGAGAACTGGATAATACCGTCGGACTCCGCATCCGCAAAGCCCTTCAGAGCAGCATTGATGGTCTCGGAAGAGGTGCAGTTGATGGCGGGGTATGCGAAGCCATTCTCCTTCGCATTGTCCAGCATGTCGCGGTAGACGTCGGGGGTTGCAATAGGCATTTCGATGCTCCTTCAATTCCTTGAAATAGGGCAGGTAGGTCTCCGCCCACAATTATGCCCACAAATTCAACACCGTGCAGTCACTCCGGCGAGCACTCCCCCTTATGTCCACGTGCCCTCTCTGCACACTGCCCCTCGCCGCTCGTCTACCCGTTTCTCGCCACTCACCCACCGCTCGAGCGTCACTCCGCCGCGATAGTGCGCGCCGCCGCCTCCATCAGCATCCACCCGGAAAGCTGGACGGACAGATCCCGCTCCGCAATATCAGAGCTCGCCACCGCCCCCGCAATCGTCGCACCAACCAGCCCACCAGCCTGCGGCATCGTCGCATCCTTCGACCAATCGGCAGAGAACACCGGCAGCCCGTCAACCTCCAGGCGGAAACGCCACACCTGCTCGGCTGTCGCCAACACAATCCGCCGAGCTATGGCCACCGCCTCCGTGCCGTGCCGACCTGGCGTCGGCAAGCACTCCACAACAAGAGAAAGATAACGCGCAAGAATGCCATTAAACAGTCCGCCATCACCACCCGAAGTGCGCGCACTGATCGCGCCGTCGCGGTCGGTAAGATGCACCTCGACCGCGCGAAGCAGGCCATGGATGCGGGTTATTTCTTTGACGCCCACATCTGAAACCGTACGGTCCTCCACCCCAGCCGCACGCCTGCGCGCGAGGGCGAGCTCCACGCACGCGCCGATCATCACGCCCTGACAATAAGGATGCACCGCCGTGACGGGTTCCGGGCCGGCCATCCGCATGTGGATACCATCCATGACCAGGCCGTCTTCGTTAATGAGGTTGTCGAAAGTCCAGTCGATCAGGCGCTCCGCCGTCTCGATATCGCCATTACGTGCGGCGAGGATGGCGGCAGGGCCGTTGGTGGGGACGTTGTAGAAAGTCTCCTGCGTGCGCCACGGCAGCACACCCGTGAGGCTATCCACACCCTCGAAAATGTTCTCCATCAGGGGCTCCAGCTCGCGGGGCGTGCCGAGTTTTGCCTGAATCTTCGGAGTGCTCGCCACCCGCTGCATGGCCAGGGCCAGCCACGCCTTGTCGTCGTAGTAGTGGTTAGCGGTCAGGGGGCGAAGGTTGCGGATGCGCATGGCGCGCAGGTGGCGGCGGATGGCGACCATCCGGGAGCGGGTGGGGCGGCGGATGGCGGCATCGATGAGGTTGTCGATGTAATGAGCTTGCCACCAGTAGTGCCAGCGGACGAACATGCGGTCGCGAGTGGTCGGCGGCCAGGCGATAACTCCCAGCGTGGTGCGCGGGATGCCCCAGAGGCGGCTGGCGTGGCGCTCGTGAACCGCCTGGTAGGCGAGGTCCGCGCGGTGGTCCCAGCGCTCGATGAGCTCCTGGTTGGGATTGGGGGATTCTGCTGGCGAGGCTTCGGCGGCCTCAGCCTGCCCGGCTGCCCCTGCTGCCTGCCCAGCCGCCCCCTCCGCAGATTCTTGCGGCGCCGCAGAAATGTCTTCTACCTGCGACGACTTGCTACCCCGCTTCCTATTGCCGGGAAGATTAAACACTCTGCACACCTCACTCGGTTGTAGCGCTCTGCAAAACAGTCTAGCCCTCCCTCGGAACTGCGCTGCCCAGCAGTCAAATGTCGCTAGATCGGGAATGCGTTAAAGACCATAATTCCCAACTACACAAACGTGCAGTTCAGAGCGTTTTCATTTTTCGAAGACCGCTACGCGCGCCCACGTATTCCCGTTCTAACGACATTCTGCTCACCAGAGCCCCAATTCCTACCCCCAACGCCCTGCGCATTCCCATGCATTCCCGTTCTAACGACATTTGCGGAGTCACGGAGGGCGCAACTACCAAGCCTGGGGCAAGCGCAGCTACCAGGCCCACGAAATCCCCACATTCCAGGCCTGGAGACGCCTCATTTACCAGGCCTGGAGACGCCTCATTTACCAGACCTGGAGACACCTCATTTACCAGACCCAGAACACCCCCAATTACCAGGCCTGGGAGAGGTCCGCGTGCTGGCGAATCCACGCATGCATCGCAATCCCCGCCGCGACACCGGCGTTAATGGACCGCGTCGAACCAAACTGAGCAATGGAGACCGTCATTCGCGCAGCATCCTGCGCCTCCTGGGTCACGCCCGGCCCCTCCTGGCCAAACAGCAGCAGGCAGCGCTCCGGCAGCTCCGCGGTTTCCAGCGGCACGCACCCCGGGGTGTTATCCACCGCCACCACAACTAGCCCCTCCCGGGCCGCGAATTCCAGCACCTCCCCCACCGTCGCATGGTGCTGTAGGTGCTGGTAACGGTCGGTGACCATCGCCCCGCGTCGGTTCCAGCGCCGCCGCCCGACGATGTGCACGGTGTCCACCGCGAAGGCGTTCGCAGTCCGCACGACGGTGCCAATGTTCGAGTCGTTTTCGAAGTTCTCAATGGCGATATGCAGCACGTGCCGCCGGGTATCAATGTCCGCAATGATCGCGGACTGCTTCCAGTACCTGTAGGCATCCACCACGTTGCGTGTATCCCCGGCATCCAGCAGCTCGGGGTCGAAGCGCGGATCCGTCGGGCGGGGCTGGTTGGGGTGTTCTTCTTCCCAGCTGCGCACCCCTCGGGGATGCTCCAGCCACTCCGTCGGTCCGGGTTTATCGTGTGATTCGGGGGAGGTGGGCGTCATCAAAAATACCTAGGAAAGCCCCAGGTCGGACAGGCCCAGCAGCGAGCGGTACTCGACTCCCTCGGCCTCAATAACATCCTTGGCACCGGTCGCGCGGTCCACGACAGTGGCCACGCCAACGACGGTCGCACCGGCCTCGCGGGCAGCGGCGACGGCGGTCAGCGGGGAGTTGCCCGTGGTGGTCGTATCCTCGACGATCAGCACCCGCTTACCCTCAATATCCGGGCCTTCGATGCGGCGCTGCATGCCGTGCTTTTTGGCTTCCTTGCGCACGACGAAGGCGTCGATGGTACGCCCGGCAGCCTCGCCAGCGCCAGCCGACCCAGCGTGCATGATCGCCGTCGCCACCGGGTCCGCGCCCAGGGTCAGCCCGCCGACGTGCGCGTAGTCCCAGTCGGCGGTCAGTTCGCGCAGCAGCTCGCCGATCAGCGGCGATGCCTCGTGGTGCAGGGTCGCGCGACGCAGGTCGACGTAGTAGTCGGCCTCCTTGCCAGAGGAAAGGGTCACGCGCCCGTGCACCACCGCCAGCTCCTTGACGAGCTCGGCGAGGCGCTGCTTCTTGGCTTCATCGATCATTGCGGTTTCTCCTTCTTGTCTGTGCCGTTGTGTGCCCGGCGGACTTACTGCTGGTCGTCTTCGACGACCTCGCCGTCGACGGTTTCGTACTCGATCGGTTCGATAGGTTCGGGGCGGGCGTGGCGTGCCTCTGGCGCGCGATGACGCCCACCGCTCCGCCGACGCTGCGTCACAGGAGACAGGCGCACTGCAGTGGACTTAGTCTCCTCGAATTCCTCGAAAATGGTGGCCTCTTCCGCCTCGACGCGGATGACCTGCGCATACTGCGAGTTGTGCGAGCTCATGTGCTCGGGGTCCTCACCCAGGCGCGGGATGCCCCCATCGCGGCGACGGCGCCGCCCCGCGTGGAGGTCGTCATCCTCCGCGGGGTCGTCGTAGTCGCCCACGGCAAAGCTGTCGAAGCTGTCCGGGTCTCCGCCCTCCCAGCGGGTGTGCGTGCGGGAGGGGAAGGTCACCGGCTCTGCGGGGCGGGTGATGTCGGGCCGCTCCGGGTTCGGCACCTCCGCGTGCGCGGCGGCTTCCTCGGCGCGGGCAGTGCTGTCCTGCGCGAGGTTGGAATCCGCGGCGGCGGAGGCCGAGGCGTCACTACCGGCACGGCCCGCATCATCCGCAGTGCCGTCCGGCACAGCCTGCAGGTAGGCCGCGCGGCGGGAGGAGGTCTCGGCGGCCTGCTCTTCGATCTCCTCCTGGTTCACCGGGTCGGCGGTGTTCACCTGCAGCGGGCCGCCGGGCAGGGGTCGCAGTTGGTCGGCGGCCAGCATCTCCAGCGGCGCGCTGGTCTGCGCCGGGGGCAGCACCATAGCGGCATCCACCAGGGAGCGCAGCCGTGGCAGGATCTCCTGCCACACGTTGAAGTCGAGCTTGCGGGAGATCCGCACGACCGTCCAATTCTGCCCCCACGCCACATCACTGGCGACCTGCGAAAGCGCGGCGAGGGAGTCCTCCACACGAGCGTCTAGCATGCGATCCAGCGCACGGACGTCAGTGGTGTATGCAGCGAACGGGGGCTGGTCCAAGAGGTCAGTGCGGCGCATTCCCGCGGGTTGTGCGCCACCGGCGGAATACAGCACCTGAACTGGGGATTCTTCCACCCGGCGCATCGCCATCAGCGTGGACGATCCCACGTCGCCGATGTGCACCTGGTGCCCGTCGACGAAGCCGCTGACTACTTCGCGCAGCGTCGGCACGCCACGCCGCTGATCCCCCAGGATGGCGATGGGCCAGTCGCGCGCGACCTCGCCGTCTTCCTTCGTGTACTCGAAGCCGTTGTCGGCCGCCCATTGGCGACGCCGCCTCCGGGGAAAACCGAAAGCCGCCATTGCTGACGCGGGCGAGGACGCAGGCGCGGACCGATCCTCCGACGGTTCCTCTGCCCAGCCTTCAGCGGGGCTCTCGTCTAGATCATCGTCCGCATTTTCGGCCGGGTATTCGGCGGTATATTCGCCTGGCTCGTCTTCGTCCCCGGACCACGAGTCGAACTGTGGGCCGTCCCATGCTGCGGACCATTCTTCGTCATCCGCCTCGGGCCACTCGCCGTCTTCATCTTCGGGCCATTCGTTGCCCTCAGGCTCCTCCTCGGAGTCGCCCTCGAAGCTGCCATCCTCATGGCCCTCATCCGTGGACCAGCCCCCGTTATCCCCGCTGCACTCGCCGTACCCGCGGTTCCCCCCGTCATACCCGTCAGCTCCATCGGCGCCGGCTGCGTCGCTATCTTTTGCGCGCAGGAGTAACCACACGGCAAGGCCCAACAGGGCCAAGCCGAGGATTAACGCGAACATGGAACCGACCATAGGGTCTTGCGGGCCTTGTTTTACTCGTTAGCCGCCTGGTAAGCCTCAGCGTCCATCAGCTCGCCAGCCTCGGTCACCTTGACCTCGTACAGCCAGCCCTCACCGTAGGGATCCTCGTTGATCAGGCCAGCATTGTCCTCTAGTGCCTCGTTCACGGCCACGATCTCGCCGGAAACCGGTGCGTAGATGTCGG
Organism: uncultured Corynebacterium sp.; assembly: GCF_937999985.1. GTDB lineage: Bacteria > Actinomycetota > Actinomycetes > Mycobacteriales > Mycobacteriaceae > Corynebacterium. Next base: position 72,888 of record NZ_CALLDG010000052.1, on the reverse strand, counting down.
AAACGGACTTGGTGGACTCAACCTCGCCGAAAGCCTCGCCGGCCTCGATCTCGGAGCCAACCTCCGGCAGCTCGACGAACACGATGTCGCCCAGCGCCTCAGCAGCGATGTGGGTGATACCCACGCGCACGGTCTCGCCCTCCACGACGGCGGAGGTGTTAACCCACTCGTGCTCCTCGGAGTACAGGAAATCGGTTGGCAGTGCAGTCATTGTTTTAAGCCTCTCTTGTGAAACCTTGTGTGGCTACTTCTGTGGTTGCCTGCCCAAACCTTACACCAGCGGGCAGACAACCCTTTTCGTTACTTACGCTTGCTTACAACTCTCGCGTGCTACTTTTCGCGGGAGTAGAACGGCAGCGCCACGACCTTGTATTCGAAGCGCTTGCCGCGGATGTCCACCTCCACGGTCGCCCCCTCGGCAGCCGCGCCGGAGGAAACCGCGGACGTCGCAACGTATTCCAGTTCCACCGGGTGGCCCAGCGTCGGGGATAGTGCACCGGAGGTCACGGCACCGATGGCCTTCTCGCCCTCTCCCGCGAACACCTCGTATCCCCCACGGGCAGCGCGGCGACCTTCGCCCACCAGCCCGATAAGCACCTGCTGGGTGCCCTTTTCCTTGGCGGAAACGATGGCGTCACGACCAACGAAAGAGTCCTTCGACTTCGTCGCCGCGAGGATGCCCAGACCCGCATCGACCGGGGTGAGCTTCAGCGACAGCTCGTTGCCGTACAGCGGCATGCCGGCCTCCAGGCGCAGGGTGTCGCGGCAGGCCAGGCCGCACGGCAGGCCACCCAGCTGCCCGGCCTGATCCATGGCCTTGGTCCACACGATCTCCGCGCCGTCGTTGGCCACGATCAGCTCGAAGCCGTCCTCGCCGGTGTAGCCAGTGCGGGCCACCAGCACGGGCTGACCTGCGGCAACACCGCTGAATGCGGCGTAGTAGCCCAACCCCTCGATGGCCTCGGCAACGGTCTCGCCCGCGCCGGATGCCTCGGGTGCGTCCACCACGTTCTCCACGATCTCCAGCATCGCCTGCGCGGCCTTCGGACCCTGCACGGCGATCATGGAGGTCTCGTCGGACTCGTTGTTAACCTCCACGTCGAAGCCCTCGGTGCGACTCTGCAGCGCGGAAACCACGTTGTCCACGTTGCCCGCGTTCGGCACGATCAGGAACTCGTTCTCGCCCAGGCGGTAGGTGATCAGGTCGTCGATGATGCCGCCGGACTCGGCGCAGATCATCGAGTACTTCGCCTTGCCGACCTTCACTGCCGACAGCTTGGAAATCAGCGCGTGGTCCAGGAACTCCGCCGCCTGCGGGCCGGTCACGCGAACCTCACCCATGTGGGAGAGGTCGAATACGCCCACGGCATTGCGTACAGCGTGGTGCTCGTCCAGCTCACTGCTGTACTTCAGAGGCATGTCCCAGCCGCCGAAGTCGGTAAATCGCGCGTCCAGCTTCTCGTGCACCAGGTGCAGCGCGGTCTTCTTAAGTTCGGTCATGTCTTGTTCTCCTTCTTCTCTTTGTGACGCCCTTAGCCCCAACGGACCCTAGTCCTCGTTGATTGCGAAGTCTTCCAGGGGCGGGCAGGTGCACACGAGATTGCGGTCGCCATAGGCGTTGTCGATACGACGCACGGGGGTGAAGTACTTGGTGTGTCGCAGGCTGGCCACCGGGTATGCGGCCTTGGCGCGGCTGAAGTGACCACCGGATACAGCTTCCTCGAAGTCGTCCCGCACAACAGAATAGGCGGTAAACGGCGCGTGACGCAGAACGGACTGTTCGGCGGTGACCTTGCCGTCAATAACTTCCTGGATCTCCCCGTGGATGGTGATCATCGCTTCAATGAAGCGGTCCAGCTCTTCCTTGTCCTCCGACTCGGTGGGCTCCATCATCAGGGTGCCGGCGACCGGGAAGGCCAGGGTCGGGGCGTGGAAACCGAAGTCCATCAGGCGCTTGGAGACATCCTCGGCGGTGATGCCGGAGGCCTTTGTGAGTTCACGCAGGTCCAGGATGCACTCGTGGGCGACCAGGCCGGTGTCGCCCTTGTACAGCGTCGGGTAGTAGTCCTCCAGCTTGCGGGAAACATAGTTGGCGTTCACTAGGGCCATGCGGGAGGCCTCAGTCAGCCCCTCGTCACCCATCTGGGCGATGTAGGACCAAGTGATCGGCAGCACGCCAGCGGAGCCGTACTGCGCGCCGGAGACCGGCTGGCCGGACTGCAGGGCAGCATCGCCCTCGATAACGTCGGCGTTCGGGTCGGTGGGCAGGAACGGGATCAGGTGCTCTGCCACGCATACCGGGCCCACACCCGGGCCGCCACCGCCGTGCGGAATGGTGAAGGTCTTGTGCAGGTTCAGGTGGGACACATCGCCGCCGAACTCGCCCGGCTGGGCCAGCCCGACCAGGGCGTTCAGGTTAGCGCCGTCGACGTACACCTGGCCGCCAGCGTCGTGGACCTTCTGGCAGACGTCACGCACCTGCTCCTCGAACACGCCGTGGGTGGAGGGGTAGGTCAGCATGATGGCGGCGGTCTGCTCGCCATACTTCTCCAGTTTGGCCTCCAGGTCCGGCACGTCGATGGAGCCGTCCTCGGCGTTCTTCACAGCCACTACCTTCAGGCCCGCCAGCGCTGCAGAAGCAGCGTTGGTGCCGTGCGCGGAGGCCGGGATTAGCACGATGTCGCGCTGGTGGTCACCACGGGACTGGTGGTAGCGGTGGATCGCCAGCAGGCCGGCAAACTCACCCTGGGAGCCCGCGTTCGGCTGGACGGAAACCTTGGCGTAGCCGGTGATCTTCGCCAGGCGCTCCTCCAGGTCCTCGATGAGCTCCAGCCAGCCCTGTGCCTGCTCGGCTGGGGCGTGCGGGTGGATGCCAGCGAAGCCCGGCCAGGTAATCGGCTCCATGGAAGAAGCCGCGTTCAGCTTCATGGTGCAGGAACCCAGCGGGATCATCGTGCGGTCCAGCGCCAGGTCGCGGTCGGCCAGCTTGCGCATGTAGCGCATCATCTGGGTCTCGGAGGTGATGGCTGTGAAGATCGGGTGGGTCAGGATCTCGTCGTCTTCGGCGCGCAGCACGCCGGCCTCGCCCAACGGGCCGGCGGTGACGTCGAAGCTCGCGGAGTTGACCTCACCTGTGCGGGAACCCAGCACCTCGATCAGCTTGGCGATGTCCTCGTCCGTGGTGGACTCGCCGACAGAGATGCCGACAAAGGAATCGTTAACCTGGCGCAGGTTGTAGCCTGCCTCGGCTGCCGCGCGCAGAGCCGTGGGGGCGTCCCCAAGAGAAGAACCAGACACGTCAACGGTGACGGTGTCGAAGAAGGTATCGTGCGCCAGCGTCAGGCCAGCCTCGGACAGGGCAACGGCAAGGGCAGTCGCGCGGGCGTGCACACCCTCGGCGATGGCGCGTAGGCCAGCCGGGCCGTGCCAGACCGCGTAGAAACCGGCGACGACGGCCAGCAGAGCCTGAGCGGTACAGATGTTACTGGTAGCCTTGTCGCGGCGAATGTGCTGCTCGCGGGTCTGCAGGGCCAGGCGGTAGGCCGGGGTGCCCTCGGCGTCCACGGACACGCCCACGATGCGGCCCGGCAGCTTGCGCTGCAGAGCCTCGGTGCAGGAGATGAAGCCCGCGTGCGGGCCACCGAAGAACAGCGGCACGCCGAAGCGCTGGGCGGAGCCGACGGCGATGTCCGCGCCCTGAGAGCCCGGGGAGGTCACCAGAACCTGAGCCAGCAGATCACAGGCAACCGTCACCAGGGCTCCAGCCTCCTTCGCCGCGGAGATCAGGCTGGACAGATCGCGCACGCGACCGGTGGAGCCGGGGTTGGAAAGCACCACGCCGACCAGGTTCTCGCGCCCCTCGAACGCCGCGGCAGCGCTCTCACCGGCGCCGTCCTCGCCGTCCAGGTCCACGACCTCCACCGGGATGCCCGCAGCCTCAGCACGCGCCAGGGTCACGGTGATGGACTGCTGGTGCAGGGAGGAATCCAGCAGCACCACGCCGCCCTTCTTGGCGGCCTTCGCATTGCCGCGAGCCATCAGCTGCACGGCCTCGGCCACGGCGGTGGCCTCGTCCAGCAACGAAGCGCCAGCCACTGGCAGGCCGGTCAGGTCCTGCACCATCGTCTGGAAGTTCAGCAGGGCCTCAAGGCGGCCCTGGGAAATCTCCGGCTGGTACGGGGTGTAGGCGGTGTACCAGCCCGGGTTCTCTACCACGTTGCGGCGGATCACGGCCGGGGTGATCGTGTCGAAGTAGCCATTGCCGATCAGCTGCTGCTTCTGCACGTTCTTGTCGGCATAAGCACGCAGGGCGGCCAGGGTGTCCGCTTCATCCAGCGCCTCCGGCAGGCCGATCGGGCCGGCCTGGCGGATGGACTTCGGGAGGGCATCGTCGGCCAGCGCGACGGAAGATTCGTAGCCCAGGTAATCGAGGATCTCCTGGGTATCGGCCTGGTTCGGGCCGATGTGGCGCTGAACGAAGGGGGCTGAGTTACGGCGAGTAGCTGCAGAAGACATGGCTTTATAGGGACTTTCCGGTCGTAAGTGCACGGTCGTTAAAAGGAGCCCTCCCCACTCTGTCGCTTGTGCCTGAGAGCTTCACCCGGTCAACCCGGCTTTTCTCCTTCGGCGCCCGCGTGCACACGACTGCGCGCGGGTCTTTCCAGAGTTGCCTCACTGTGACGGTACTTGGGGCCTGAGAGTGTCCTGGGGAGGAATTGCTCCGTCGGCGGCCGGCGCATAACGAGCGCCGAGCCTCTCCCACCACAGCTAAAAGCGGCAAGAACATATGCAGTTTTCTCCCACATCATAGCCGTAGTGCGACGGATCACTAAAGAATCCGGACAATGCGAAAAATCTCATTCCGCCCGCATACCCCCACTCCAGCAGCCAAAATAATGAGCATGGCAAAACTTTCTAGCATCCTCCCCAGCCCTTCTCGCCCACTTCCCGCCGTCAGCGGCGGAGTGGCTATCGTCACCGGCGCTTCCTCCGGCATCGGCCGCGCAACTGTCGCCGCCCTAGCACAGCTCAAGGCCGACGCCACTGCTGCCGGATCCGGCAACTCCGGCGCAGACGCTTACGTCCCCGACCGCATCATCGGCACCAGCCGCAACCCCGACAACATCACCGACCCCATCGACGGGGTGGAATACCTCCCGCTCGACCTCGAAGACCCCTCCAGCATCGACGAGTTCGCAACCCGCGCCCTCGCCCTCGGCCCACCAACCGTGCTGGTGAACAACGCGGGCGAAAGCCAGTCCGGCCCCCTGGAGGAGCTCCCCGACGATGCCCTGCACCGTCTATTTGAGATCAACGTGCTGGGACAAGTGGGCGTCACAAAGAAAATCCTTCCGACAATGCGGCAACAAGGGGCCGGGCGCATCGTGATGGTCGGTTCGATGCTGGGCAGCTTCCCGCTGGCCTATCGCAGCAGCTACGTCGCCTCGAAGGCCGCGATCAAGGGATTCGCCTTCGCCGCCCGGCGCGAGGTCCAGCCCTTCGGCGTGGGCATATCCGTGGTGGAACCCGGCTCCATCAACACCGGGCTATCCACGAGGCGCACGAAGTACGTGGACTTGCACGGCCCCTACGGCGCGGAGTTCACCACCATGCTGACGAACCTGGATAACAACGAGGCCAATGGCATCTCCGCCGAACGCGTGGCCGAGGAAATTTTGAAGCCCATCACCGCGGCCCGGCCCAAGCCGCTGTACGCAACCGGCTCAATGGCGCCGGTGGTCTTCCCGCTCTCACGCGTGCTGCCGACCGCGACAATGCACTGGCTGATCAACCGGAAGCATGGGCTATAGGCACGTACCCAGCCAGCGCCGCCCCGGCATCCTCCGCGCCGCTTGAGTCCGAATTACGTCCGGAAGCTCTTGTCCCAGACGTCCTCCACGGGCTCATCGTCGCGCAGGAAAAGCTCATCGTCGACGTCGCGGCCCCGGCGGGTAGACCAGTCATCCCACGGTGCGGCGAACAAAGCCAGCACGGCCGCGCCGACGATCCCCATGATCATCAGCGAGCCCGCGACAACGATCAGCCAGATCGGCGAAAGCAGATAAAACACCATCGCCAGCAGTGCCGTCCCGACCAGCCCGATAACGCTCATCAGCGTATATAGACGGTTCACGGGGTGCCGCCGGTGCCCATAACTATTGCGCTGCGTGGCCACCAGCGGCCACACCTGAAGCACAGCCAGCACCACAAAATAAACCCCGGCGATGCTCTGTAGCTGCTGCGGCGTGAAGATCTCCACCACCCGCGACAGCGCCAGAATCATGCCAACCACCGACAGGATGCTAAAAATCCTCCGTGTCATTGCCCACGCACCCCCTTTACACCCAGAACAGGTTGTCGCCGTCCATCACAGGCTCGCCGGAGAACACGTCAAGCTTTATTTCTGACGCCCCCATCTGCAGCCCCAACACCATCACCACCGGATCGAACCCCATCCGGCCCAACTCCCGGGGAGCGTACGTGCACACAGGAGTTCCCTGACGCACCAGGTCGCCCTCCTGGACGTGCACGTCGAATCCCTGGCCGTTAAGTCGCCCAGTATCCACCCCCAACTGCATGAAGATCGACGGCTGGTCGGCCAGCGTCTCCGCGTGAAAGTTGTCGGGGTGAGCGCCAGGCTCCTGGGGCAAGCCTCCAGGCGCGGGCTGCGTCTGGATCACAAACATGTTCGGCGCCACGCGCTTCATCACTCCCCCGATAGGCGCGAGAATCTGCACGACCTCCACACCTGCATCGGGGATCACCGCCACTCCGGCGCCAATGGTGCCGGTGGCGAGGATCGGATCGGGGACGGAATCAAGGCTAACGGCTGTCCCCGACAGCGGGGTCACAACGGGAAACTTCGCAGAGCGGTTCTGCGCAGCCACTTCGCGCTGCTGGCCAGGCCTACGGGGATCCAGGGAAAAGTTGGGATCCATACTCCCGCAGTTTAGTCGCGCTCGATGGGGCGCGAGGCGGAAGCGGACCATTGGGACCAACCTCCTACAAAGTTGTTCGCGCCTGGCAGGCCCGCGTATTCCATCGCGGCGATAAACAGCGAAGAGTGCAGGCCAGAGCCAGAGTACACGCACACGTCGTCACCGCTGGTCACACCGTTATCGGCGAGGATCTGTCGGATCTCCTCCGGGGTTTTCACGCGGCCGCTGGCGCTGCTATCGCGCTCGCTGTGGTTGTTGAAGAGCTCCTTGACCGGGATGTTGATGGCCCCGGGGATACGGCCCGCCTGGTGGTCGAAGCGTTCCTTTCTACCGGAATAGCGGGAGGCCTCACGGGCATCCACCAGGATGCGCTCCTCGCGCCACTGCTCCACTTCCTCAAGGTCGAGGGTCGGCATGCTGCCCGGGCGTACCTCCACGTTACCCCGGCCGCGCAGTGCTCCGATACCGCCGGCAACGTCGCCGCCTGCGGCCTCCCAAGATTTGGTGCCGCCGTCCAGGATGCGAACATTCTGCACACCTGCCCAACGGAAAACGAACCATGCGCGGGCCGCGTAGAGGTTGGCGCCGGCGTCATAAATATAAACAGGGCGACCATCCGTAATGCCCCAATCGTCGAAGCTTTTCTGCAGGCGCTCCGGCTCGGGCAGAGGGTTACGGCCCTTGCGGCGGGACGGGATAGAAGCCAGGTGCATCAGGGGGTTACAGAACATGGCACCGGGGATGTGCTGCCCCACGTATGCCTCCCAGGCGCTGTTTTCGGTGCGCGCCCAGTGCGAGTCGATCACGGTCATGCGTTCGCCCCGCTGGAAAGCCTCCAGCATCTCCTCACCGGAGACGAAGGGGCTGGCGGGCTGCTGTTGGGCAGAAGAGTTGCTCATAGTTGCTTAGTGTAGAACCTCGCGCCCGCCGATGTTGCGCACGCTATCCCGCCGCGGCCGCCTTTCCGGAGCGTTTACCCTTGCCCGGCCGTTTGCCTGTCCTCTCTGGGAACCAGCCCCGCACTGCGGCGAAGACGATAATGCCCACCGCCGCGGCAGTCGCTATACCTCCGATACCCCAGGTCAGGCCGGCTATCACGGCGATCGGGGCGAGGATGTTCATGCCAATTTCGATCGGCGCATAGCCCACATAGGCCATGCCGTACTCGTTCATCGTGCCGGACTTCAGATCCGGATCCACGATCTTCAGCAGTGCAATACCCGTAGCCACGGCGGCGGTGGCCCAGCCCCAGCCGAAGATGCCGCGCTCCAGCCACTTATCGCCGAAGAACATCGGCGCAATAACGAAGAAGAACAGGCTGCAGTACGCAATTCCCAGCACGAACAGGATCGCCAGCGGAACCAGGTAGTTCGCCACCGCGTCCGGCTTAATGGAGGCAATACCGAAGGCGATCATGAAGTCCGTCGACGCGCCGGAGATCGACTTCACCGTCTGCTGGTCCAGGTACTTCGGGCGTTTGATGACGTGCAGGAAGACCTTACCGCCAATGCCCACCACGAATGCCAGGGCAAACAGCGGCACCGATACCGCCGGGAAGAAGTGGCCGATGATCTGCTGGCCGATGTAGGCGAACATTACGGTCACTGCGATGAAGCCGGCATGCAGAGCCAGGGGCTCAATCGACGATGGGTTCGTGGTGGCCTTACCGATGGAAGGCTGCTTGGCTTCGTCCTCGATCTGGCCAGAGCGCAGCTCCCACGGCAGCTTCTCTGGCAGGGTGGACGTGCGCCCGGTGCGGATACCCCAGTTTGCGAAGATAATTCCACCGATGATCGCGGCCAACGTACCGACAGTCGCTGAGGTGAACCCCAGGGACATGGCGGCGTCCGCACCAATATCCCCGAACGCGCCACCGACGGCCGCGGCAGTGCCGAATCCACCGACGAAACCGACGGGCAGCATCATGCCGAACCACTCTGGAGTATCGAAAACCGGTCCGAAAACCAGCAGGCCAAGCAGCATAAAGATGCCCCACTGGCCGAGGAACATGGAGGTGGAAAAGCCCCACATGTTCTTCGCCTTCGAGGCATCGTTGGAGGCGAAGGTCATACTGTACGGCATAGAGGCAAACACGACGGCGATCAGCAGGGTGGAGTAATCGCCCAGCGCGCCGGAGAACGGCAGCAGGCCCAGCACCTCTGGGCCGAGGAGCAGCGCGAGCAGGCCCGCAGTAATCGGCGCGGGAATCAGCAGGTTGCGGAACCATTCGAAGTGGCGCCTCATAAACGTGCCGATAATCAGCAGCACCGAAATCATGCCGACATCCATCAGCAGGTCAAAGACCGTAAAGTCCATGGAGGCTCCCTCTTCTGTTCTATATGTATTCTCTTTGTGCTGTGCGCTCCGTTGCTCTGGGTATTTTATCGCACCCTCTTATTGACGCCTGCGTTTCCCGGACAAACATACTCAGCATCGATTAAGTTTAAACCGTGCAGCGTACTGCACGCTGGGGAACATTTCGCCAAGGGGCGACATTCCATACCCCGGATGCCTGAAGAGGCATTTCAGCACGCCACCAGCTACAAACGAGAGAAAGAAACTGCTCCACATGAACAACATCCGCACTTCCGCTGACCCCGCCCGCTCCGCCTACTTCTCCAAGCGCCTCGGCGCCGCTTTCTTGACCGGCGCGCTGGCCGTCACCGGCCTGAGCGCTTGCTCCCTGCTCGGCGAAAAAGAGGTGTCCCAAGCGGATGTGGAGAAGGGCATCTCCGATTCCCTGGAGAAGGAGGTTGGCCGCAAGCCAGAGCGCATCGAATGCCCCAGCGGTCTGAAGGCGGAAGAGGGCGCGAAGATTGAGTGCAAGCTGCACGATTCCGGTGAAACGTACAGCGTAGACGTCACCGCGGACTCCGTGGACGGTGACAACGTCCACTACAACGTGGAGGTCGCTGACCAGGCGGAATAATTCGCCAAATACGACACACCCCGGCCTCCCGCGCTGACAACGAGTGCGGTTGAGGCCGGGGTGGCGTCCATAAGAAAAGAGCTAGAACAGCCCCGACGGCTCATCCGAATAGGACCACAGCAGGTTCTTGGTCTGCTGGTAGTGCGCGAGCATCATCAAGTGGGTCTCACGCCCCAAACCGGACTTCTTGTAGCCACCGAAGGCCGCGTGGGCTGGGTAATTGTGGTAGTTGTTCACCCACACGCGGCCCGATTGAATCGCGCGGCCAGCCTTGTATGCAGTGGTGCCGTTGCGGGACCATACGCCCGCTCCCAGACCGTACTCCGTGTCGTTGGCGATGCGCATGGCCTCATCGAAGTCCTTGAAGGTAGTCACGGCCAGGACCGGACCGAAAATTTCCTCCTGGAATAGGCGCATGTCATTGGTGCCCTTAAAGATGGTGGGCTCGATGTAGAAACCGCCGCTGCGGCCCGAGATCTCGTTTACACCGCCACCGCACAGCACCTGTGCACCCTCCTCGGGGCCGGACTGCAGGTAGCCGGTGATCTTATCCATCTGCTCCTGGGAAGCCTGTGCGCCCATCATAACGTCCGTGTCCAGTGGGTTTCCGACGTTGATGGACTTCACACGCTCGATGGCCAGGGCTAGGAAATCTTCGGCAATATCCTCCTGCACCAGGGCTCGGGACGGGCAGGTGCAGATCTCGCCCTGGTTCAGCGCGAACATGGCCAAGCCCTCAACGCACTTTTCCCGGAACTTGTCGTCCTGGTCCATGATGTCGCTAAAGAACACCGACGGGGACTTGCCGCCGAGCTCCAAGGTGACGGGGATAAGCTTCTCCGCAACCGCCTTGTTAATGATCTTGCCGACTTCCGTGGAGCCGGTGAACGCGATCTTGTCGATACGGTCGGAGGCAGTGAGCGCGGTGCCCGCCTCTGTACCCAGGCCGTTGACGATATTCAGCACACCTTCCGGAACGATGTCCTGGATGAGTTCTGCGAACAGCAGGATGCTGGCCGGGGTTTGCTCGGCGGGCTTCAGCACGATGGCGTTGCCAGCGGCCATGGCGGGGGCAAGCTTCCACGCAGCCATCAGCAGCGGGAAGTTCCAGGGGATGATCTGCCCGACCACACCAAGTGGCTCGTTGAAGTGGTAGGCGATGAGGTCTTCGCTGATCTGGGAGGTGCGGTCTTCCTGGGCGCGGAGAGCACCGGCGTAGTAGCGGAAGTGGTCAACCGCGAGCGGGAGGTCGGCGGCGAGGGTTTCGCGCACCGCCTTGCCGTTATCCCAAGTCTCAGCGACGGCCATCATCTCTAGGTTCTCTTCCAGGCGGTCGGCGATCTTCAACAGAACGGCGGCGCGGTCCTGTACGGAGGTCGCTCCCCAGCCGGGCTGAGCCTTCTCTGCCGCGTCGATTGCCTTCTCAATGTCCGCTTCCTTCGAGCGCGGAACCTGGCAGAACACCTCGCCGTTGATGGGTGAAACGTTGTCCAGGTACTCGCCGTCGACAGGTGGCACCCACTGGCCACCGATGAAATTGCCGTAGCGCTCCTTGAAATTGACGACACTACCTTCGGTACCAGGATCAGCATAGACGGTCATATGAGTACTCCTTTGAGTAGAGGTCGGGTGTGCCCAGGGGCGGCCACGCTCAGCTCGCCACCCCGGTCGCCTTGTGGCGTGCCTCACACTCTAGTTTTACAACCAAACGTTTGCCAACCTCACTCAAAACAAACCAGACGCTCGGAGTAGCTTTGGGCTGCCAAAAGCGTCAGGTATTAGCCCTCGTCTTCAACGGCGCCGAGCGACGTAATGACCAGTCCCGGAGCATCAGCCACGCCAGCACTGTCAGCGCCAGCACCGGCATCGCCACTGCGGTCAATGTCCACGCGCACCGTGTCACCATCGCGCACCTCACCGGCCAGCAGCTTCTTGGCCAGCTGGTCGCCGATCGCCTTCTGGATCAGGCGGCGTAGCGGCCGGGCGCCGTAGGCAGGATCGTAGCCGTGCTCGGCCAGCCACGACTGGGCGTCATCAGTAACATCCAGAACCAAACGACGGGCCGCAAGACGCTCTGCCAGATCGCCCACCTGGATAGACACGATGGACTTCAGCTGCTCGGCAGACAGCGGGTCGAAGATCAGCACGTCGTCGAGTCGGTTAATGAACTCCGGCTTGAAGGCGCGCTTCACGGCCTCCATGACCTCCTCGTCCGTGCCGCCGGCGCCGAGGTTAGAGGTCAGGATCAGGATCGTGTTGCGAAAGTCCACGGTCCGGCCCTGGCCATCGGTCAGGCGACCTTCGTCCAGCACCTGCAGCAGCACGTCGAACACGTCCGGGTGCGCCTTCTCCACCTCATCGAACAGCACCACCGTGTAGGGGCGGCGCCGCACAGCCTCGGTCAGCTGGCCACCGGCGTCGTAACCGACGTATCCCGGAGGGGCACCGACCAGGCGGGCGACGGAGTGCTTCTCGCCATACTCCGACATGTCGATGCGCACCATGGCGGTCTCGTCGTCGAACAGGAAGTCGGCCAGAGCCTTCGCCAGCTCCGTCTTACCCACACCCGTCGGACCTAGGAACAGGAAGGAACCAGTCGGGCGGTTCGGGTCCGCCACGCCGGCGCGCGCACGGCGCACCGCATCAGACACGGCATCGACCGCACGATGCTGGCCAACCACGCGGCCGCCCAGCACGAGCTCCATGTTGAGCAGCTTCTCGGTCTCGCCCTGCAGCATCTTGCCCGCGGGCACGCCGGTCCAGGCGGAAACCACGTCGGCGATAGTATCCGGCGTGACCTCCTCTGTCAGCATCATGCCTTCCTGCTGCTCGGCCACGGTCTTCTCAGCCTCGGCCAGCTTCTTCTCCACGTCCGGGATATGCCCGTAACGCAGCTCGGCAACCTTTGCGAAGTCACCCTCGCGCTCGGCGATTTCGGACTCACGGCGCAGGTTATCCAGCTCTTCCTTCAGCTCGCGCAGGCTGTCTATACTGCCCTTTTCGTTTTCCCAGCGGGCGGTCAGGCCGGCCAGCTTTTCCTTCTCGTCGGCCAGCTCGCTGCGCAGGCGCTCGAGACGGTCCTTCGAGGCAGCGTCGGTCTCCTTCTCTAGCGCCATCTCTTCAATCTCGAGGCGGCGGACCACGCGCTCCACATTGTCGATCTCCTCGGGTCGCGAGTCGATCTCCATGCGCAGACGGGAAGCAGCCTCGTCCACCAGGTCGATGGCCTTATCCGGCAGGAAGCGGCTGGTGATGTAGCGGTCCGACAGGGTCGCGGCCGCCACCAGCGCGGAGTCCTGGATGCGCACGCCGTGGTGCACCTCATAGCGCTCCTTCAAGCCACGCAGAATACCGATGGTGTCCTCCGCCGTCGGCTCGCCGACATAAACCTGCTGGAAGCGGCGCTCCAGCGCGGCATCCTTTTCGATGTACTTGCGGTACTCGTCCAGAGTGGTCGCACCGACCAGTCGCAGTTCACCGCGAGCCAGCAGCGGCTTGATCATATTGCCGGCGTCCATGGCGGAATCGCCGCCCGCACCAGCACCGACAATGGTGTGCAGCTCGTCGATGAAGGTGATGACCTCGCCCTCGGCCTCCTTAATCTCGTCCAGCACAGCCTTCAGCCGCTCCTCGAATTCGCCGCGGTATTTCGCGCCGGCGACCATGGAGCCCAGGTCCAGGCTGATTAGCTTCTTGCCGCGCAGGGACTCGGGCACATCGCCGGCGACGATGCGGCGCGCCAGGCCTTCGACGATTGCGGTTTTACCGACGCCAGGCTCGCCAATGAGCACAGGGTTGTTCTTCGTGCGACGGGAAAGCACCTGGACGACTCGCCGGATCTCCTGGTCACGTCCGATCACGGGGTCGATCTTGCCTTCGCGGGCGCGTGCGGTCAGGTCGGTGGAGTACTTCTCCAGCGCCTGGAACTGGCCTTCCGGCTCCTCGGTGGTGACCTTTCGGTTGCCGCGAACAGATTCGAAAGCGCCGCGGATAGCTTCGAAGGTGGCCCCTGCGTCGTGCATCACCTTGGCTGCGTCGGAGTTACCCTTGGCAATACCGGCCAGCAGGACCTCGGTGGAAACATAAGTATCGCCCAGCTGCTCCGCCAGCTCCTGGGCAGCGGTCAGCGCGTTCAGCGCGTCACGGTTAAACTGCGGGTTTGCCATCTCGCTACCGGTGGCCTGCGGGTATCCGGCGACCAGGTTCTTAGCCTTCACCGAGATTGTCTGCGGCTCCACGCCTGCGGCCTGCAGCACTGGCAGGGCGATGGAATCTTCCTGCTCCAGCAGCGCAACGAGCAGGTGCGCCGGTCGAATGTCCGGGTTGCCCTTGGCGGAGGCATCCTGGAGTGCAGCCTGCATTGCAGACTGGGTCATTGTGGTGGGGTTGAAGCTCGTCATTTCTACATCTACCTCCTACGGCTTCATGCCGGTCGCGATTGCACGCTCCCGACTTTACTTGAGTACACCTGACTCAACCACCACAGCCTTGAGTCTATTCCGCTCAATTTACGTATATGAGTGTGATTTACCCCACAAGTTCACCCCCGATCTACTTTTCTCGACGAAAACGATCGCCTTTCGCACACTTTGGAGGTTAGATGAAACTTATCCAAATCGGGAACAGATTACCTATATCTGTAACAAGTATCCGTAACGAGAGGGTGAAGGGACCATGCTCCGACTCCACAAAAAGAAAGCGCCCCCGCACCACAGCACGCCACACCACAGCACGCCGCGAAGCCGCCGCACCCGCCCCACCTGCCGGGTCGCCTCTGCCATCACGGCAGTCGCCGTGACGGCCGCCCTGCCCGGCGCGCTCACCGCCTGCTCCAACTCCTCCGCTGAACCTTACGCCCCCGGCAGCACCGCGGAGCTAAAAATGGCTGACAGTTACTCGCTCACCCACCCCGTCGGTACTGGCGGCACTCAGCCCTTCCTCGACCAGCTGGAAAAAGACTCCTCCGTTGACGTCGAGTACTACGCCTCCGGGCAGATGGGCAAGCAGGCCGACATCCCCTCCGTCGTGCGCAGCGGCGTAGTCGACATGGCGGTCATCTCCCCCTCCTACGTCAGCTCCAGCTTCCCACTCAGCAGCGTGGGCGACCTCCCGGGGTTCAGCTCCGATGCATGCGTGACCGCCTATGCACTGCGCGACCTGGTGAAGCCAGGGGGCGTCCTCTATGAAGAAGAGCTCAAGCCCATGAAATTCATGCCGCTCTGGACCGGCTCCATCCCCGGCTACGAGGCCATGACGGCCGGCCAGGACCCCTCGCATCCGAACAGCTTCCAAGGCGCAGTGCTCCGCTCCACCGGCGGAGCCCTGGACCGCGTGATCGACGAGATCGGCGCCGCCGGCGTGAGCATGCCCATCGGCGATATGTACGAGGCAATGTCTCGCGGCACCGTCGAAGGCACGCTCGCCAGCCCGATCTCCATCACCCCCTACGGGCTGGAGGACGTGGTCCACGCAAGCACCTACGGCGCCCAGCAGGGCAACTTCACCTTTTTCTACGGGATCAACTTGGATACCTGGGACCGGCTGAACGACCAGCAGAAGAAGGCGCTGACCGATGCGGCGGACAAGTCCCAGCAGTCCGTCTGCGAAGAGCTCAACGCAGCTCGCGAAGACTCAGTGCAAAAGATGAAGGATGCCGGCGTGCGCTTCTACGACGTCACCGACGGCGAAACGGCCAAAGAGTGGGAGAACATCTCCCAGCCCGTACTAAACAAGTGGATCGAAGTCGCCGAATCCAAGGGGCACCCCGCCCAGCGGGTCGTGGACGACTTCGAGGACGCACTGAAGCGCCATGCGGATCGCGCGGGTGCGGGCGTCACCGACCCGAAGACCCGAGCCGAAGCAAAGGAGCAGCAGTCATGACCAGCAGCAACTTCGTCCACCCGGGCCACCACGGCACCGCCGAACGCAGCACATACGGCTACCACACCGAGGACCACCCCGGCTTCGACAAGATCCAGAACACCGTCTCCGCGGTGTGCGCCTGGATCGCCGGCGCGGCCATCCTCGGGCTGGCGCTGGTCACATTGGCGGAGATCGTAGCGCGCGAGTTCTTCGGCGCTCCCCTGGGCTGGAACATCTCCGTCACCGAGCGCTACCTATTGCCGATCACCGCGTTCTTCGGGCTGGTCACCACGTACCGCACGGGCACGCACATCGCAGTGGAGTCGTTGTTCAGCAAGTTCGCGCCCAAAGTGCAGAAGACCATCCTGTTGTTAATCCACCTAGCCGTGGTGATCACCATGATCTTCGTCTTCATCGGCGGATGGAACCAGACGTACATGGCGTTCTCGCTGGGCCACGCCACCCTGCCCGGCATGGCTGACCTAGCCACTCCCGACTGGACCTACCGCGTGATCGTGCCCATCGCCGCCGCCCTGTGCGCCTTCGTCGCCGCGCTGGATTTTGTGCGGGAACTGATCACCCCGTGGGATCGCCCCTATACCGACTACGACCCCGGCGAGGAAGAGGTTTAAACCATGCTTGCGCTTACTGTCGTTGTGCTGCTGGTCGCGCTGATTATCCTGCGCGTCCCCGTCAGCTTCGCCATCTTCGGCACGGCCACGGTCGGCCTGATCGCCCTCGGCGGGGTCGAGCTGGCCATCGCCACCATGGAGACCTCGCCGTTCGCCGCCGTGCGTTCCAACTCTTTGTCCGCCGTGCCGCTGTTCATCCTGATGGCGCAGCTGATGCTGATGTCTGGTCTTTTGGATTCTGTTTTTGACGCCGCCAAGGCGCTCGTCGGCCGCATCCCCGGAGGTACCGCCATCGCTTCCATCGGCGCAGGCACCGCGTTCGCGGCCGTCTCGGGATCGTCCACCGCTGCCGCGGCCACGTTGGCGCAGACCTCCTCTACCCGCATGATCGAGGAGGGCTACCACAAGGGCACCGCCACCGGCCTGGTGGCAGTGGTCGGCACGCTGGCGGCGATGATCCCACCGTCGATCATCTTGGTCTTCTACGCGATCACCGCGGAGGCTCCCGTGGGCGACGTGCTGGTCGCGGGCTTCTTCCCCGGCCTGGTTGTCGCTATGGGTCTGGTGCTGGTGATGTACATCAGCTTCCTGAAGGACCGCTCCCGTGCCCCGCAGGGCGAGCCGGTTCCCCTTTCAGAGAAGGGCCTGCAGCTGCTGAAGTCTTCCCCACTGCTGCTGATCTTCCTGGCCGTGGTCGGCTCCATCTTCACCGGTATCGCCACGCCTACGGAGGCCGCCGCCCTGGGCGTGCTGGCCGCGCTGATTCTGGTGATCGCGAAGGGTCGCTGGGATACCAAGAAGTTCGGCGAAACTGTTCTGGAGACGGTGAAGACCACCGGCATGATCTTCGCCATCATCATGTCCGCGCACGTACTGGGGCACTTCCTCACCGAAACGCGCGTCACCCCGAAGCTGGTCAGCGCCATCGGCGAGTCCTCCCTGCACCCGCTGGTAATCATGGCTCTGATCGGCGCGGTGTACCTGATCCTGGGTTTCTTCATGGATCAGATCGCCATCATCGCCCTGACCGTGCCGGTGACCCTGCCCATCGTCGAAGCGCTGGGTTACGACCCCGTCTGGTTCGGCATCTTCATCGTCCTGCTGGCGGAGACCGGCATGGTCACCCCGCCCATGGGCCTGAACGTGTTCGTCGTCTCCAAGGCCGTGCGCATCAACCCGATGATCGTGTTCAAGGGAGCATTCCCCTATGTCGTGATCATGCTGGTTATCGCCCTGGCCTTCCTGCTGTGGCCCGAGCTGGTGCTGTGGGTGCCGGAGTTGGCCGCTTAGGCTGGCGCGTGCCCGTCGGGTATGGGGTTCCTTTCTAAAACACTAGAGAACGCATAGTGCTCAAAACCTGTTTAAGCTGCAGAGCATCCATTAGCGTTTAGTCCATGTACAAGGATCGCTACGTTGTCCTGCAAGCATCCACCTTCACCGAAGAGAAGGTGGATCCCGACCTCTTTTTCGACCGGTTTCGCTGGGCCGAATTATCCCTGGGTTTTTCCTACACCGGCGATTCCGACGGAAAGGTAATCCCTCTTAGCCTTTGGGAAATTAATGATGCTACCCACGACACTATTGAAGATCTGCAGACTATTCGCGCACACTTAACCGTGCGATCGAAAGAGGATCGCTTCCCTCTTCGCCCGTTATTTGCCGTGTGGGACTCCGCATTGCCAAGTTCCGCGCTCTCAGCTCTCCACTCCATCAGTATGAGCGCGATTTCCGACTTCGGCGTGCCCCCAATTCCCAGCATCGAGACTTCCTCCGCTTGCGAGCGAAGCGTCAACGCATATGAACAGGACGAACCTTG
Source organism: uncultured Corynebacterium sp. (assembly GCF_937999985.1). Classification (GTDB taxonomy): domain Bacteria; phylum Actinomycetota; class Actinomycetes; order Mycobacteriales; family Mycobacteriaceae; genus Corynebacterium. The sequence continues at coordinate 54,711 of NZ_CALLDG010000052.1, read as the reverse complement.
GGCCAGCTCCGTCAAATCGCTCGAACAGACCATCTCTCGTCATCACATGAAGCAACGAGGGAAGATCACCGCATTCTCCGGTGGAAAAGAGGTTTCCAAGGAGGCATACTATGCGGAAAGCTTTCGCCCCGCACTAATCTCCAGCGCCTTTGAAACCATCTTGCACGCCCTCCCCCAGGGAGAGGACTGGCGAATCACCGCCACTTCTTCAACGACGAACTCAGCTTGAGCTGCTAACGGTTCCAGCGGGCGCTGTGGCGTCTTAAAACCTCAATAATCCGATCCGCGTCGCGCGCGATCTGCTCGGTCGAGGCAATGACGGACACCGAGGCCACCGCCACTCCCTGGCTCTCGACGCGCACGGCCACACCATCCGCGCCGTTCAAAGCCACGCCGGGGGCCACGCATTCGCCGGTCGCGCGCATGTCTGGGTACCAGCGCTGGAACTTATTGATGGTCTCCTGCGAACTCTCGGAAGCAGCCAGAATCCCCCACACCTGCTCGTGCCCCAGCCCGGAGAGGATCGCCCATCCCGCCGATGTCTCGAGTGGCGGGCGCTGCAGCCGGTTTTGCGCCAGGTACTCGAACTCGGGGTCCGACAGCGCGTAGTCGAGGTAGTAGACATTGTCACCTACCAATGACGCCAACACGGCGATATAGCCTGTCTCTTCCACCACGTCTTCCAGCATCTCGTGGGTGACCTGATCCACGGGGCGGCTACCGGCGAGAGTACTCAGCAGGTACGGGGCGAGACCCAGGCGGAAGGCTTTATCCCGTTCTTCCAGGTATCCGGCTGCGACCAGGCCATTCACCAGGGATTGGGTGGAACTTACTGGCGCGCCGATGGCCTTGGAAATATCCGTGAGTCCGCGCGGCTGCGGGTTGCGGGCCACGAACTCCAGGATGTCCGCGATCCGGTCGACGGTGCGGTGGTGGGATCTACCGGGCTGCTGGTCGACGGGAAAGGGGAACCGCGGCGCGGACTCTGGGTGGGGCGCGTCGGGCATTGGGGGTTCCTTTCGGCTTGGGGTGGCGGCTGACTACGACGATGTTAGAGGAAATTTTCACAAAAGCCTTTCGGAACGAAACAACTTCCCCTACACTCATTGGTACGCAAATCAGTATACAGATACCTATATACGTAAGGAAATGACTGGCATGACTTCTTCCCCGCTCGACCTCACCTCCTTCAACAGCCTGCTCTCCGACGAAGAGCGCATGCTGCAAGAAGCCATGGCGGACTTCGCCAACAAATCCCTCAAACCCAACGTGCAGGAGTGGTTCGAAAACGGCACCCTGCCCGCCAAGGAGCTCGGCCCGCAGTTCGGACAGCTCGGCGCGCTGGGCATGCACCTGGAAGGCTACGAGTGCCCCGGCGCCTCCGCCGTCGCCTACGGCCTGGCTTGCATGGAGATCGAGGCCGTGGATTCCGGCCTGCGCTCCTTCGTCTCCGTCCAGGGCTCCCTGGCCATGTTCGCCATCCACCACTGGGGCTCCGAGGAGCAGAAGGAAAAGTACCTGCCGAAGATGGCCGCCGGTGAGTACCTGGGCTGCTTCGGCCTGACGGAGCCCGATGCCGGCTCCGACCCGGCGTCTATGAAGACGCGCGCAACCCGCGACGGCGACGAGTGGGTCCTCAACGGCACCAAGATGTGGATCACCAACTCCCCCGTCGCCGACGTGGCCGTCGTCTGGGCTCGCACCGAGGATGGCTTCGCCGGCTTCATCTTGGAAAAGGGCATGGAGGGCTTCACTGCCCCGGAGATCCACAAGAAGCTTTCGCTGCGCGCCTCCATCACTGGCGAGATCGTGCTGGACAACTGCCGCGTGCCGGACTCCCAGCGCCTGCCGAAGATCGACACCCTCCGCGGCCCGCTGACCTGCCTGAACGAAGCCCGCTACGGCATTATCTGGGGTGCCCTGGGTGCAGCCCGCGACAGCTTGGAAACCGCCATCGAGTACACCGAGACCCGCGAGGTATTCGGCAAGTCCCTGTCCAGCTACCAGCTCACCCAGGCGAAGCTGGCCAACATGTCCGTCGAGCTCAACAAGTCCGTCCTGCTGGCCCTACAGCTCGGCCGCCTGAAGGACAAGGGCGAGCTCGCCCCGCACCAGGTCTCCGTCGGCAAGCTGAACTCCACCCGCGTGGCTCTGGAGATCGCCCGCGAGTGCCGCACCCTGCTGGGCGCTTCCGGCATCACCCTGGAGTACTCGCCACTGCGCCACGCCAACAACCTAGAGTCCGTGCTGACCTACGAGGGCACTGCCGAGATGCACCAGCTGATCATCGGCCAGGCCCTCACCGGCAAGGGCGCATTCCGCTAAACCTCCGCGCACCCCACCCCACCCCAACCCTCCCAACCCTTCCCCAACCAGAAAGGAACCTATGGGCCCCCTCGAAGGCATCGTCGTGGCCGATTTCTCCCGCGTCCTCGCCGGCCCCTACGCGACCATGATGCTGGCGGACATGGGCGCGCAGGTCATCAAGATCGAGCGTCCGGGCGTCGGCGACGACACTCGCTCGTGGGCGCCGCCCGTTAACACGCAGGGCATGTCCACCTACTTCGCCGGCGTAAACCGCAACAAGAAGTCCGTGGAGATCGACCTCTCCACCGACGAGGGCCGCGAGCAGGCCCGCCGTATCGCCGCGGAAGCCGACATCCTGGTGGAGAACTTCCGCCCCGGCACGATGGAGCGCATGGGGCTGGACTATGAAACGCTCCGCCAGCACAACGAGGGCCTGGTCTACGCCTCCCTCTCCGGTTTTGGTTCCGGCAAGGGCGCGGACATCGGCGGCTACGACCTGATGGTGCAGGCCGTCGGTGGGCTCATGTCCATCAACGGCGAGGAGGGCCACCCCGTCAAGGTCGGCGTGGCGCTGGTGGATGTCCTCACCGGCCTGCACATGGGCATGGGCATCCTCGCCGCCCTGCATTCCCGCACCTCCACCGGCAAGGGCCAGCACATCGAAATCAACCTGCTGCACACCCTGCTGTCCTCCCTGGCCAACCAAGCCAGCGCGTTCGTCGGTGCGGGCGTCATCGGCAAGGCGATGGGCAACACTCACCCTTCCATCGCCCCCTACCAGGTCTTTAAGACCCAGGAGGGCGATCTCGCCATCGCCGCGGGCAACGACTCGCTGTACCACCGGACCTGTCGGGTGCTGGGGCTCGAGGAGCTTATTGATGACGCCCGGTTCGCCACCAACAGCGACCGTGTCGCTCACCGTGCCGAGTTGGCGGAGATCATCGAAGGTGCGTTGGCTAAGGCCGGCGCCCAGGAGTGGTTCCAGAAGCTACGCGCTGCCGGGGTTCCCGCTGGCCCGGTGAACAACATCAAGCAGGCCTTCGAGTTCGCAGAATCCTTAGGCCTGGATCCCATCGTCGAGGTCGAAGGCATGCGCAGCGTTCGCAACCCAATCAACTTCTCCGATACCCCAATCGAGTACCACACTGCCCCACAGCAGCTCGGCAATCCTGCTTTCCAATAGGGGAGTTCCAATTCACAGGTTCGGGTGCGACAATGAGGAGCAACCAACCGGCCCCTCACCCGGTTGCCTCAGCCCGCCCCTGTAGAACAAGGAGACTTCGAGTCCGTGGCACGCCACTCTTCGTCCGACGACTACACCTTCGCAGAGCTGCTCGCACTCGTCGAAGAACACCGCCACGACCTGGTCCAGCTCACCCGCGCAAAGCTGCACGCAATGGATCCCAAGCCCATGACCGTGCACTTCCCGCACGTCGCGGGCGCCGAGTACGCCAACCCCACCCCGGATTTCGCTCAGACGATGGAGCTGGACGAGGCCTACCTGGACCGCACCATCCGCTTCGTCCTGCGCGGCATCACCCCCGGCGGTGAGTTCGCCACCGACCAAGCCGAGTTCTTGGTCGCTACCGGCAAGGATTTCCGAAAGTTCGGCGTGGGTTCTCAGCATTATGAGGCGCTAGAGTCCGCGTTGGTGGAGGCTGTTGGGGAGTATATGGGCGTCACAAAAAAGCTCAGCGACACAATCAACCTCGGATGTAGCTTGCTTGCCTACGGTGCGCTCGAGGACGAGGAAGCCGACGTGCCTGCGACCTCGGCCGCACAGGTGCTCGAGGTGCTTCATCCTTGTGACGCCATCGCCGTGATCCGCACGCAGATGGATCCGCCGTTGCCGTATTGGTCCGGCCAGCATGTGGAGGTCCGCACGCCGCATACTCCGCAGCTGTGGCGGGCGCTTTCCCCGGCGATTCCTTTTAACGAGGACGGTTTGGTGGAGTTTCACGTCCGCGCCGTCGGGCCGTTTTCTCGCGCGATCGTGGAGGGCTCCCAGCCCGGCGAGCAGTGGGTGGTAGCCAATCCATATGGCGACCTGCAGATTTCCGGCGAGAAGCCGGTGGTGATGGTGGCCGGGTCCACGGGTCTGGCGCCGGTGCGGGCTATCCTGCTGGACCTCATCCAGTCAGAGGAGCGCCCGCCGATGGTGCAGCTGTTCTTCGGCGCGCAGAACCCTGATGAGCTTTACGAGTGGCAGGGTCTGGTGGGCTTCGAGGATGCCTTCGATTGGCTGGATTTGTACCTGGTGGTGCAGGAGGATGCGCCCGCCCCGGAGAACTTCGAGGCTTACACGGCGCGCGGCCTGGTGGGGGATGTGGCCGCCGAGCGCGGTTCGTGGCGCGATGCCGAGGTGCTGATCACGGGTGGACCGGAGATGAAGCGCCACACCGTGGAGGCTTTCCTCCGCGCTGGTGCGAACCGCGAGCAGCTGCGTTTCGACGTGCCTAACTAATTCAGCTACTTCAGCTGCTGAGCTTCCTCCACGTCACCGACCAGATCGACCCCCACGCCGAGCTCACGGTCGGTGTGGTGGCCTTCCAGTACGGGCAGGTTCTTGCGAACCTTGTCCACGTAGTTCGGGTCGATGTCGATGGTCAGCACCTGGGCGGCGTAGCCGGTCTCCGCCAGCCGGGCGCCGTTCGGGCCGATCGCCACGGAGTGGCCGATGCCGGTGGGGCCATCCGCAGTACCGTAGCGCTCCGGAGAGCCCGGGCGTGCCATGCCCGCAGCGATTAGGTAGCTGGCGGAATCCAGCGCGCGGGCCGCGGTGAGTTCGCGCCACTGCTCCAGCTTGCCTGGACCATCAGCCCAGCTGGAGGGCACAACCATCACCTTTGCGCCCGCCGCTGCCATCGCCACGAAGTGGCCAGGGAAGCGGATGTCGTAGCAGGTGGCCAGCCCCACTCCCACGCCACCGACGTCGATAACCACCCGGCGCTTACCCGGCTTGACGGTATCGGACTCGCGGTAGCCGAAGGCATCGTAGGTGTGGATCTTGTCGTAGTGCGTCACGTAGTCCGGTCCGGCAACCAGCAGGGTGTTGTTCACGCGGCGGAACTGGTTGGCCTCCGGGGAGTCGCTGGGCTGCTCCTCCACCAGCTGCCCGCTCGGGGTGCGGTAGACCGTATCGGCCGGGGTGAACATGCCGACAACGGCGGTGGTGCCGTGCTTCTTGGCCGTGTCGATAATCGCCTGGGCGAAGGGCCCATCCAGCGGTTGGGCGACGGTATCCAGCCGCCCGCTATCGAAGGGGAACATGGCCGCCTCGGGGAAGACGACCAGGTCGGCACCATTTGCCGCACCGGACGCGATGTACTTCAGGATGCGAGCCAGGTTGGCTTCCACGTTCGGTTCGGCTTTCATCTGGATGACAGCGATACGCATACAGTCCACCCTAGCGACATTGCCGACATCGCGCCCCCTTTTGGCAGCGCCGCGATGGCCGCCCTGTGGATAAAGCTGAGTTATCCACAGCCCCGAAAAATTTTTCTTTTTTGACGCCCCTAGCCTCCCTACACTCACTCCCAGAAAGCAGGTCGCGATCTCCAGGGGGTAAGCACGTGAACTATTCGACGATGGGATTTTTGGACTATTTGGACACGATGGCGCTGGATACAGCAGCAGTCCACGGGCGCTGCGAGGTGATTAACGAGGACGGAGTGCAGTGCGCCTCGGCGGGCTATTCGGTGGCCAACGCTTCCGCACCGGACATTCCGGGCGGAGCCACCACGCGGGCCATCGCCACAGCCGCCGACAGGCTCCACGCGGCCTTCACGGGGTTCGGCCGCCAACTGTCGAACATGAGCCGCACCATCGGCGTGTACGCCGAGAATGTAACCGTCGCCGACACCGACGGCTCGGATGCCTTTGCGGGGGCCGGCCGATGATCGCCACACCAACTACCAGCACAGTCACCGTAGACGCCCTCAAGGCCGCAAACGTAGAGGCCCTGCGCTCCGCCGCCGACCTCTTCACCCGCAATGGCGACAAGACATCCCGCCACGCTGCGAACGCCCGGGAGCAGGCCAAGTGGGGCGCGGACTGGTCCGGGCAGGCCGCGGACGCCGCCGGCCACGCCACCGATTCCGCCGCGAACCAACTGGATACCGCCGGTTTCAGCAGCAGCACCATCGGCCAGCTGGCGGGCACCCACGCCGACGTGCTGGGCCCCACCCGGTCGGTAGTGCGCACGACCGTGGGGTTGGCCCGCGGGGCATTAATGTCGGTGCACCAGGACGGGGAGGTCTCCGCCCGTCACCTGGCCTTCATACCCGGCATCGGTGAGGCCGCGCAGAACCTGGCGCTGGTGCTGACCAATGTTCTGCGCGGGGCTCTCCAGCTGGCGAGTGTGCTGGATCGGGTGTCCGGCACCGCAGTCTCCGCGATCAGTGGCACGGTCGCGCCACCCCGAAGTGATGCTGGGGTCGGTGAGGTCGAGGGGGCGTCATCAATAAAGGGGCCCCAGAACTTGCCTCCAGTACAGAGGGTGGATACGCCGCATGGTCCGGTGGTGACGGTGGGTGATGTCGAGAGCGCCGACGAGGTGATTACGCTGGTCAGCGGCGTGGGGTCGAGTAATGCGGACGCGCTTGTACGCACCGAGGCGTGGGCTCGGGCGACGGCTGCGGATGCGGCGGTGCACGGCAGGAACGTGGCGGTGGTGGCGTGGCATGGCTACTCGGCTCCGGGGGATCTGCCCGGCGCGATCTCCCAGGCGCCGGCGAAGGAGGGCGCCACCGCGCTGCGGGAGCATCAGCGCCAGCTGCGTGAGCGAAACCCTGACGCAAAACTGCAGGTGGTGGGCTATAGCTACGGTTCGGTCGTGGTCGGGGAGGCCGCGGCGAAAGGCAGCGAGGGGCTCACCGCCGACGAGGTGCGTTTCTGGGGCAGCCCCGGCGTACACGCACAGCATGCCGAGGATCTGAAGCTGATTGCACCGCCGGATGGGTCGCCGGATGAGCACAGTAGCCACGGCCAGGTCATCAACGAGCACGTGCCCGGCGACATGATCCGACTCACCACTACCCCAGGGTTTGGAGTGCACGGCAAGGACCCCGCGTCGCCAGACTTTGCCCCTGACTCTGCCACCCCAGACTCCGCCACCCCTGACTCCGGCAGCTGGAGCAGCTACGGCTGGAGCCGAATCCTGGACCTCTACCTCATGAGCCGCGGGGAGACCGACGCCCACAGTTCCTACATGTGGTCCCCGGAGCTAAATGCGCGATATTAGCGCGCGCTCCATCTCCAGCAGCGCCCGCTTGGTCTCCGCGCCACCCCGGTACTCGCCGAGGCTCCCGTCGCTGCGGATCACCCGGTGGCACGGGTACAGGATCGGCAGCGGGTTACGCGCGCACGCCGAGGCTGCGGCGCGCACGGCACGCGGATTGCCCGCCAGAGCCGCCAGCTGGGCATACGTAATGGTCTCCCCGTACGGGATCTGCGCCAGGGCCTCCGTCGCCCGGCGCCGGAAGGGAGTTGTCAAGCCACTGAAGTCCACGGGCACGGTGAACTCCCGCCGCTCCCCCGCGAAGTACTCCCCCAGCTGCCTTGCGGCCTCCTCTATATGCTCTTCTGCCGCATGCCGCCCCGCTACATGCCGCCCCGCTACATGCCGACTCGCCGCATCTTCCGCCAGCTCATCCACCGCACCCCAATTTTCCCCAGCGAAACCTATGCCTCGTATGCCCTGTTCGGTAGCGAGTACATGCAGGCTGTTCACCCCGCACAGGTCCTGCCCCACGTCCGCGGAAAATGTCATGCCTCGCCGAGTATCTTGCATGACTACATTCCTACCCTTCCCGAAAATCGTCCGTAGTCCACAGCCAAGAACTTAGTTGATGCCTCAACTATGTTCTCGTGCACTGGCACCATGAAAGCCTTCGGATTCCTCAGCTTCGACCACACCGACTCCACCGACCCCCGAGGCGCCGACATCGCCCGCGAGCACTTCCTGCGCCACCTAGCCGCCATCCGCGGAGTAGGCATGGCCACCGCCCCCTCGGCAAAGAAGCAATACCCGCACATATACCAGCCCGGCGCCTCCATCCCCGTACTCCCGCATTTCCCCAACCTAGACCGCCGAGCGGGCGGGGCAGGCGGGCGTCAACCTCATGAGCTCCACCCTCCTCACCGAGAGCAACGGTGACAGCTTCGGTGACCTGCAGGCGCAGCAGCTCCGCCTTCGGCCGAACCTATATTGGTGAACCCGACAAGCTCGTCGAGGATCTTCTTAATGACGCCGCAGTGGCCGAGACCGACACGTTGATGCTCACTATCCCGAATCAGCTGGGCGTAGAGGCCAATGTTCGCCTACTGAAGAACTTCGCTACCCACGTCGCGCCTGCGCTGGGTTGGGAGCCGAGCACAGCCGAGCACAACTAGCGAGAGCTAACGCCGCAAAACCGCAGCAGGTTGGCCTAACCAACGGACACGTTGTACGGTACTAACCGTGAATATCTCTAATAATGGGGATACCCCATATACTCAGGAGACTGCCGAGGTTTATCACCCGCAGGCCTCCACCGCTGAAGTGCTGGTCAAGGACGACCCACGCACCGTCCGCATGGGCACGCTCGTCAGCCTGATCATCGGCTCCACCGTCGGCGCCGGCATTTTCGCGCTGCCGCAGAACATCGCGTCTGTCGCCTCGCCGGGTGCTGCACTGATCGGCTGGGGCATCACCGGCGTGGGCATGCTGTGCATCGCCTACGTCTTCCAGGCTCTAGCACTGCGTAAACCGCACCTGGACTCTGGCGTGTACTCTTACGTGCGCGCCGGCCTGGGTGACTTCGTCGGCTTCGCCTCCGCGTGGGGCTACTGGCTGGGCACCATCATCGCCCAGGTGGGCTACGCGACGCTGTTCTTCGGCTCCCTGAGCTTCTTCTTCCCCATTTTCGGCGGCGATCATCCGCTGGTGCAGTCGATCTGCGTATCAGCTCTCACCTGGGGAATCTTCCTGATTCTTTCCCGCGGCGTGCGCCAAGCGGCGATCATGAACGTCATCACCACAGTGGCGAAGATCCTGCCGATCCTGGCGTTCCTGGTGCTCGTGGCCTTCGTCGGCTTCAACACGGACGTGTTCACCTCCGACTTCTGGGGCCGCGCCGCCACCTTCGGTGAGAACCAGGACCAGGCGCTTTCCCTCGGCGACCAGGTTAAGGGCATGATGCTGTTCACCGTGTGGGCCTTCATCGGCGTGGAGGGCGCTTCCACCTACTCGAAGCGCGCACGCCACCGTAAGGATGTTTCCCTGGCCACCTTCCTGGGATTCGTCTCCGTGTTCTTCCTGCTCACCGCCGTGAGCTTCCTGTCCTTCGGCGTGGTCTCCCGCGAAGAGCTCGCCGCGATGGGCGATAACTCCATGGGCACCGTCCTGGAGCACGTCGTCGGCCCGTGGGGTGCTGGCCTGATCTCCGTCGGCCTGTGCATCTCCGTTCTGGGTGCCTACGTCTCCTGGCAGATGCTGTGTGCCGAACCGATCACCCTGATGGCTCAGGATGGGCTGCTACCGAAGGCCGTTGGACGCACCAACGACATGGGCGCCCCATACGTCTCGCAGTTCCTGTCCGCCGTGGTTATCCAGGCGTTCATCATCATCTTCTACCTGAACGAATCCACGTACACCACGATGGTGCAGCTGGCCACGTCCCTGTACCTGGTGCCCTACGTGTTCTCCAGCCTGTACCTGCTGTTCCTGGCCACCCGTGGCCACGGATTCAAGCACCCGGACGCCGGCTCGAAGTTCGACATCTCCGGCCCCGAGGTCAGCAAGAAAACCAATCGCGGGCACCTGCTCATCAGTGCCGTAGCTTTCGGTTACTCCCTGTGGCTGCTGTACGCCGCCGAGCTACAGTTCGTCCTGCTCGGCACGCTGCTGATCGTGCCCGGCCTGGTGGTCTACGTCGCCACCCGCATCAAGGCCGGCGGGCGCGTGTTCAACACCTTCGAGTGGATCATCAGTGCCCTCATCGTCGCCTCCGCCATCGGTGCTTTGTACCTGATCGTCACTGGCCAGATCAGCCTCTAGTTACCGCCGCTTCTGCCGGTCCCACAGAACCACAGAGGTAGAGCGCGGGACATGCACAATCTCGCCACGCGAGCGCCCGCCCGCGCCTGCACCCTCGCCCCGCTCCACGCGGGCCTGCATCTCCGCCAGGCGGCGGCGCAGTGCCGCGTTTTCTTCTTCCAGCTCGTCCAGCCGGTTCTGTTGGGCGATGATCGTCTTGATGCCTGCCAGGTTCACGCCCTCCTCGTGGGAGAGGCGCTGGATCTCCTGCAGCTGCTCAATATCCTCGCGCGAGTAGCGGCGGCCGCCGCCGCTGGTGCGTTGGGGCGTCACCAAACCCATGCGGTCATACGTGCGCAGCGTCTGGGCGTGCATTCCGGTAATCCGCGCAGCGACGGAGATCACGAAAACCTCGCGATCGCCGCCGTTCTTGCCGTTACTCATCAGTTACCCTCCCATCCTTCGCGGGGGTCGAATCCGGAGCGCTTTTCCTCTTCCGAATACTTGCGCAGCGCGCTCATCGCGCCCTCGTCCAAGTTCTTCGGCACGGCCACCTTCACAGTCACCAGCAGATCGCCGCTAGCGCCATTGCGCTTGTTCACACCGTGGCCACGCACGCGCAGCGTGGTGCCATCTTGCGTACCGGCGGGGATGCGCACCCGCACCTTGGAGGCCAGGGTCGGCACCGTCACCGCGCCGCCGAGCACCAGCTCGGGGTAGCTCACCGGCACGGTCAGTTTCAGGTCGTCGCCGTCGCGACTGAACACCTTGTCGGGCTTCACGTGCACCGTCACGAACAGGTCGCCAGCCGGCTTACCGCGCTGCCCCGCCGAGCCCTGTCCGGCCAGGCGCACCTTCTGCCCGTCGACCACGCCCGCAGGCACGCGCACGGTAATCGTGCGGGACTGAGTAGTCCGCCCCGTGCCGGAACAATCCGGGCACTTGTCCTTAATCACCGAGCCAGTGCCAGAACAGTCCGCGCATGGGCGGGAGAACCCAAAGGCCCCCCTGTTCTCGCTGACCATGCCGCTGCCGTTACAGGTAGCGCAGCTCTGCGGAGAAGTGCCCGCCTTAGCGCCGGAGCCGTGGCAGCTTTCGCACGGTTCGGGCTTGGTCAGGCGGATCGGCACGGTCACACCCTTGGTGGCCTCGCGGAATTCGAGGGTCAGCTCCGTCTCCACGTCCGCCCCGCGGCTGCGCTGAGTGCGGCGTCCAGCCCGGCCACCCCGGCCACCGAATCGGCTGCGGGAGGCGCCAGCGGTCGGATCGTCGCCGAAGAGTCCGCTGAAGACATCCCCGAATCCGCCACTGGTGGCGTCATTTCCAAAAAGATCAGAGACATTAAAGCCGCCGCCACCAAAGTTTGTGCCACCTGCGCCACCAAAGCCGCCAGCACCACCCGCACCGCCGAAGCTCGAGTAGGCTCCGCTAGCGAGCATCTGCTTCAGCTCGTCGTACTCCGCGCGCTTTTCCTTGTCCCCCACCACGCTGTACGCTTCGGAAGCCTTCTTGAACCGCTCCTCCGCCGCCGTATCGCCCGGGTTCGCATCCGGATGATTCTCGCGGGCGATCTTGCGATAAGCTTTCTTGATCTCCTCTGCCGATGCGGTGGAGGACACGCCGAGGTCTTTGTAATAATCCTTCTCGGCCCATTCACTGTGCGCCATGTGTCGCTCCTTCCTTATTGCGCTGTTCACGCGGGGTGTTAATACTCAACCTTGAGTCTACCGCGCTGAACTTTTGTTATCTAATCTTCTTTAACGACGCCCCCACGTATTTATTCCCTCCCCACATCACTTCGGGCCTTGCAGCGTTCATTACCGGAGACTTGCAGCAGCCTTTGCCGAAGACTTGCCAGCCCGAAACTAGCTAGGGTGGGGGTCATGGCACCTAAGAAGCGCAACTGGTTGAGTCGGATCTTCGGCTCGCACGATGCATCACACGACACCCCACACAGAACCTCGCCTGCACCCAATTCGCCAGCAAACCCCAGCGCACCGCTTGCAGAGCCCGGCCCGCAGGACCCGCCGGTGCCGCTACCTCGCCTGGACCTGCACCAATCGACGGCGCTGATCCGGCAGATTGTGCGGACGCTCAACAGCCTGGGCTACGGCGCAACCCCCACGCCCGAGGTCGTGTACTACAGCAAGCCCGAACACATTCAGAAGCCGCTGAGCTACCCAGGCCCCACGCCCGGCCCCTATGGCGGGCAGCTCCCCGCGCCAGACTATGGCGAGGGGTCGCAACTGGGGCTCGAGAACATCACGAAGCAGTGCGCCAATGCCGAGGATTTCGGTCGGGATATGCCTGTGCTGGTAGAGCATTTCGTCAATAGTCTGCTCGGGCCGGCTGCCAGCTCGGAGCGGGATTTACTTTCGCTTCCGGATGCGGAGTTTTACTCCCGTTTGCGGGCGCGCCTAATGGCGATCGATCTTCTGCCGGAGCAGTCGCGGGCGGATGCACTAGAGTTCAACCCGGATTCGCCAATTCGACCCTATTCGGATGACCTGTGCATCAACCTGGTTCTGGATACACCAAATTCCGTTTTGGCGCTGAGCCCAGGTTCGCTGAACAATCGCGGTCCGATTGAGGACTTGTTCCGGATTGGCTACCGCAACCTGTGGCAGGAGCTGATCGATTCCGGCTTGGATGTGCAGCCTGTTCGAGCGAGCGAAGACCGCCCCAACGAGCGCTTCTGGGCGATCGAAAGCGGCTCTTACTATGCGGGATCAGTGCCCCTGCTCATGAACGAGATCCTCGAGCGCTACCTGCCGCAGATCGATCCCAGCGAAGGACTTGTTTTTTCCACGCCGCATCGCCACATCACCCTAGTTCGAGAGATGGGCGAAGGCACCGACCTGCTGGGTTCCATCAAGATGATGGCGGCAGTGACCGCCCAGGAGTTCTCGCGGCAAGCGGGCGCGCTGAGCCCACGACTGATGTTTTCGCACATGGCTGAGATCACCACGTTCACCGACATCAAGGCGAAAGGTGACGGCAGGGCGGAGATTGACATCCAGCCCCCGGCCTACCTCATGGAGAGGATCAACCAGGGCAAGCGCTAGGACTGCGGCGCTAGAACGCTGTCGCTAGAACGGCGGCTCGTCTTCCAGGTTGCGCTTCTGCTTCCTTTGGTTGTGCTCCACCACCTTCCGCGCTCGCTTCACTGCTCGGTGCCGGAAGGTGATTCTTCCCAGCGGGCCGTTTGGCGTGGTGATCACCGTGTGGCCGTCTCCGAAGCTTGTCCAGGTTTCCTCCCCGTCGGGGTTGATTGTCACATCCCAGGCTCCCGTCGTTTTCGCATTGTGGTGTTTGGCGCAGAGGCAGTGGAGGTTTGAGGTGTCCGTCGGCCCGCCGTTCGAGCTGCTGCCCGGCCCGCCGTTCGAGCTGCCATGCACGAAGCGTTTGACGTGGTCTAGCTGGCATTTGTGCGCTGGGGTGTCGCAACCCGGGAAGCGGCAGGTACCATCCCGGCCTTCCACGCTCGCGCGGATGAGGGGCGTCGGGGTATAGCCGGCGGTAGCGGCCTTCCCCGGAGCCTGCAGGTGGGTCACCCGCTCCATCCACTCCTTCGTGGCCAGCGCGTTGAGCCAGCTGCCGGCCGCCCAAATCTGCGCCTCCGGAGCGTCCACCTGGCGGTACAGGTTGAGGTTCACCTCCGCGGTCGCACTCCCCCGCACCAGGCTCAAAAGCGCCCGCACCCTGGAACAATTCTGCTTGTTCCTCACGCTGTCGAGCGCCTGAATCAGCTCCAGCGCCTCCAGCTTCGGAAGGGTCAGGTAGAACTCGGTGTAGTCGGCCGGCCGGTCGTCGATAGCTAGCCGCGTTGCGGCGCCGAGGACGGCCAGGTCTTCGGTACTGACGCCCTCTACGTCCGAACCCGTGCCGTCTGCGCCATCGGTACCGTCTGCACCATCTGAGACTTCCGCACCGTCGCCCGCTGGCGAAGTCAGTTCGGCGGGATCGATTGGGCAGGCCAAAGGCTCGTGATCCATGACGATCTTCTTCAGGCGTTGGCGGATCGTGCTCTGCCCCAGCATCGCCTGGTTAGGCCGAATGGGCGAGAGTGCAGTGTAGACATCGGCTTCTACGGCGGAGATGTGGGCGTCGCTAACAGCAACAAGGCTATGAGCGACGATCCGCCACAGCTCGATAGAGTAAGCCCCGGTTTCCGCCAGCTCCACTAGCGATGGGAAGCGGCGGAAGGTAGTTCCGACGTCGACGAGCTGGATCACTCGGAACTCCGGGAGGCCCAGGCGGACACCCAGGCGGGTGGTCACGTCGGTGATGCATTCGTCGTCGCGAGGTGTGCACGCCAGGGCGAGGCGCGCGTGGTTGCGGTTGATGTCGCAGATTGCTGCGCTCATCGGGTCGGTGGGGTCGGTAACTTTCCAGAACGGCCCCTGTGGTTGGTCTTGCGGTTGGTTCTGCGGTGGGTCTTGCGGTGGTCTGTCGGGTGGTGTGGGCTGATCAAACATCATTCCCCTTCGATGATGGAGTCCCCAGTGCGGCGTGGCTCGTGTCCCGTGGTTTTCCGTACGCGATCAGCATAGAAAACGACCCGGACAACCCCTCCAAGAAAAACTTAAATAATCGAACACCTGTTCTAAACACCAGGCCTGAGCGACCTAGACCCCAGCCCCAACACTCTAGGAAGCGTCAGCCTGCGACTCCTTAATTGCACCCCCGAGCAACACCACAAACACCACCAGCCCCACGGTGATGCAGATGTGCCCCAAGCCAGCGATGCCCGAGATCATCGCATTGGATTCCTTGCCCAGCACAGTTAGGCTGCCGTGCCAGATCATCATTGCGACGGTGGTCAGGATGCCGGCGTTGTACAGCCAGTAGAACGCCAGGAAGGGCTTCCGATTTCGCGAAAGCCCGAAGAGCTTCTCCAGCGCCAGGAAAACCAAGAACATGATGAACCCGAGCGCGAGCAGGTGGGTATGCACCACGCTCAGCTGCGTAAAGCCCCCTTCTGGAAATTCGTTAACCCGCGTAAATTCGCGATAGAACACACCAGCAGCCAAACCCAAGGCGAGGTAGAAAACGGCGGCCCAGTACAAAGCCTTCATTGCCTTCATTTGCGCTCCTTAACTAGCTGTGCAGATCTTTCCACCACCCATTCTGCCCCTTTTCCCGACCGGCTCACCACACCCCACCACACAAAAAAGAGAGCTCCACAGCAAAAGCCGTGGAGCTCTCCGGATCTAACTACTGCGGATCACCAATGATGACCATCGCGTTGCGCAGCACGCGGTCGCCCAGGCGGTAGCCGCGGCGGAGGATGGTAGCCAGCACCTTGTCGTCGCCACTGCTCGTGTCCTGCACGGCCTCGTGGCAGTTCGGGTCGAACTCGTCGCCTTCCTCGCCGAACTTCTCCACCTTCATGGATGCCATCACAGACTGCAGCTTGTCCGACATGGACTTCAGCGGCCCGGTCAGGTCGCCGTGCTGCTCTGCCATCTCCAGGTCGTCTAGGATCGGCAGCAGCTCGGCGGCCACCTCGGCCTTCGCGCCGGTGATCACGCTTGCGCGGTCACGCTCCACGCGGCGGCGGTAGTTGGTGTACTCCGCCGTCACGCGCTGTAGGTCCTCGGTGCGTTCGGCCAGCTCGGCCTCGATGCTGTTGTCTACCTCGGCCGTCACCTCGGCAACTTCGGCTTCGTCGATATTGACGCCCTCAGCATCAGCCGCAGCGGCTTCAGCATCGGCCAGACCCTCGTCGACACCCTGCGCCTCAGCAGCTTCCGCGGCGGCAGCTTCGGCA
Organism: uncultured Corynebacterium sp.; assembly: GCF_937999985.1. Taxonomy (GTDB): domain Bacteria; phylum Actinomycetota; class Actinomycetes; order Mycobacteriales; family Mycobacteriaceae; genus Corynebacterium. The sequence goes on along the minus strand of NZ_CALLDG010000052.1, from coordinate 38,614 downwards.
CTTTCGGCCGAGGTTGCCTCCGGGTCGGTGTTCTCCGGGGCGCCCGGGTCTTGATTCAGATCTTCAGCCATTACTTCTTATCATCCTCTGCGGAAGTGTCCTCGTCGACAACCTCGGCGTCCACAACGTTCGGGTCATCGTTTGCGGCGGAGCCTGCGTCCGCACCAGCACCAGCGCCCTCGGCGCCGGCGGCTGCCTCAGCCTCGTAGATGGCCTTGCCCATCTCCTGAGACTCAGCGTTCAGCTTCTCCACCGCATCCTTGATGGCCTCGATGTCGTCACCCTTCAAAGCCTCGTCAACAGCCTTGGCTGCTTCCTCGACCTTGTTCTGGGTGTCCTCGTTGACCTTCTCCTTGTTGTCCTCGACGAACTTGCGGGTCTGGTATGCCATGGACTCTGCGGAGTTGCGGACTTCCTGCTCCTCGCGGCGCTTCTTGTCCTCTTCCGCGTGGGTCTCGGCATCCTTGACCATGCGGTCGATCTCCTCCTGGGATAGGCCGGAGCCGTCCTGGATCTTGATCGTGTTCTCCTTGCCGGTGGCCTTGTCCTTTGCAGAGACGGAGACGATGCCGTTGGCGTCAATATCGAAGGTGACCTCGATCTGCGGAACGCCGCGCGGTGCCGGAGCGATGCCCGCCAGCTCGAAGGAGCCGAGCAGCTTGTTGTGCGCAGCCATCTCGCGCTCGCCCTGGAAGACCTGGATCTGCACGCTGGGCTGGCTGTCCTCAGCGGTGGTGAAGGTCTCGGAACGCTTGGTCGGGATGGTGGTGTTGCGCTCGATCAGCTTGGTCATCACGCCACCCTTGGTCTCGATACCCAGGGACAGCGGGGTGACGTCCAGCAGCAGCACGTCCTTAACCTCGCCGCGCAACACACCGGCCTGCAGGGCAGCACCCACGGCCACAACCTCGTCCGGGTTTACGCCCTTGTTGGGCTCCTTGCCGTTGGTCAGCTCGGTGACCAGCTCGGAGACAGCAACCATGCGGGTGGAGCCGCCGACCAGCACGACGTGGTCGATCTCGTCCACGCTGACTTCCGCGTCCTTCAGCACTGCCTGGAACGGGGTCTTGGTGCGGTCCAGCAGATCCTGGGTGATCTTCTGGAACTCGGTGCGGGTCAGGGTCTCGTCCAGGAACAGCGGGTTCTTATCCTCGTCCACCGTGATGTACGGCAGGTTGATGGAGGCCTGCTGGGAGCTGGACAGCTCGATCTTGGCCTTCTCCGCTGCCTCGCGCAGGCGCTGCAGGGCCATCTTGTCCTTGGTCAGGTCCACGCCGTGGCTTGCCTTGAACTTGTCGGCCAGCCAGTCGACGATGCGCTGATCCCAGTCGTCGCCGCCCAGCTCGTTGTCGCCGGCAGTTGCGCGAACCTCAACCACGCCGTCGCCGATCTCCAGCAGGGAGACGTCGAAGGTGCCGCCACCCAGGTCGAATACCAGGATGGTCTGCTCCTTGTCACCCTTCTCCAGGCCGTAAGCCAGGGCGGCTGCGGTCGGCTCGTTGACGATGCGCAGGACGTTCAGGCCGGCGATCTGGCCGGCATCCTTGGTTGCCTGGCGCTGTGCGTCGTTGAAGTAGGCGGGGACGGTAATGACTGCGTCGGTTACGTCCTCACCCAGGTAGCTCTCCGCGTCCCTCTTCAGCTTCTGCAGGGTGCGGGCGGAGATCTCCGGAGCGGTGTACTCCTTGTCGTCGATGGAGACCTTCCAGTCCGTGCCCATGTGGCGCTTGACGGAGCGGATGGTGCGATCCACGTTGGCTACCGCCTGGTTCTTGGCGGACTGGCCAACCAGCACCTCGCCGTTCTTGGCGAAAGCCACGATGGACGGGGTGGTACGGGATCCCTCGGAGTTGGCGATGACCTTTGCCTCGCCGCCTTCCAGAACAGACACCACAGAGTTGGTGGTGCCCAAGTCAATTCCTACTGCGCGTCCCATATCAGTTCCTCCTATTGCTTCTGGGGCGAATAAAATCTATCGAGCCTTAGTCGAGCGGACTCAACTTCGCCCGTCTCTGCCAACCAGTATCCGCGTTTTTCGCGTCTAGTCAAGCTGACTTGAGTTTAACCCACTCAACTTGCTCACATCCCCTACAACTCATACCTGCTCAAAGTTGTTCCCACTTCGCTCAACTTTTTTTAAAAAAGCTAGAATTGTGCCCATGTCTTTCCTCAAACGCCTGGTTGGCCGTTCTTCCGGAACGGGTAATGACGCCACCTCCTCCACCCCTCCCGCCCCAGCCGAACCGCCACATTCCCTGCGCCAACACTTTGCCGTCAGTGAACGGACGGAGGGCGATTCCAGCGAATTCACGGTCTACTCGGTGGCCCCCATGGAGTTTGGAGGCGCGGGCGACACGGGAAATTACGACCCGCACACCACAGCAATTAAGGAGCTCTCCCCCGCACAGGCGGCAACGAAGGCCGTGCTGTACGTACTGCCCGGCGGGTTTGTGAACCCGATCAAGCAACGCAACTGGGACTTCGTCGCCCAGCTGGCGGACGCGGGCGTGCGGGTGGACATCCCCCTCTACGGCCTACTGCCCGAACACAACCACACGGAGGCGCTGCCGCTTATCCGCCACTGCTATGAGCAGCTGGTGGCGGAACATGGTGCCAAAAACATCACCATTATTGGGGATTCAGCGGGCGGTGGGCTGGCATTGTCTGCCCTCGCCGCTACCCCCGAGCACACCCAACAGCTGGAACCGCCAGCGCGCCTCATCCTGAATGCCCCGTGGCTGGACATGGACCTAGCCAACCCGCACATCCCTGAGTTCGAGCCGAAAGATGCAATTCTCAACCCCGTGCAGCTGCGCCGCCAGGGCGCACTGTGGGCGGGCGAGGTCTCCACGGAGGACCCGCGGGTGAGCCCGCTGCACCTCACTGCCGACCAGCTCCGGGCAGCTTTCAGAGGATCCGAGGTCGTGCTTTACTGTGGCGACCGCGATATTTCACTGCCAGACGTGGAGGAGTGGGCGTCAACAATAAAGGAACAAGGACTCACCGCTACCCTCAACGTCGCGCGTGGTGAGCAACACATGTACCACCTCGGTAACACCCGCGCAGGTAAGGCTGCGCGACGCGAGCAGATCGGGATCGCCAGCCGCATTTAAACAACACAAATGTTGCCTATTTCGGCAGGTCAACACCAGCTCCACCCCAGGTCAACCCGGATTTAGAAAAGTTCAAAAATAGCCCCACTCCCTGCTAATCTGCCCCAGTAAGTAATTACTTCATACATAACTGGACTTGCGAGGAGCTTCACATGTACCTGCTGGCAGCAGGGCAGGCGACGTCATCCGATATCCCCTGGGGCATCACCGTCCCACTGGGCATCATTGGCGCACTGCTATCCCTCCCCGCCTGGGTGTTCTTCATCCGCGGCGCGGCGCAGATCTTTACCACGATCCGACTGGGCCAACCGGCGCTGAAGAGGACAGATAACCCCGCTGGCCGACTGATGAACCTGATCAAGGAGATCATCGGTCACACCAAGATGGCCAAGAAGCCAGGCGTGGCAATCGCCCACTGGCTCGTCATGGTCGGCTTCCTGCTGGGAGCCATGGTGTGGTTCGAGGCCTACATTCAGATCTTCAACCCCGAAGGCGGCTGGCCCATCATCGGTGACTGGGCCGTTTACCACTTCGTGGACGAGCTGCTGGGCCTGGGCACCGTCATCGGTATTATCACGCTGATCATCATTCGCCAGAAGATCGGCGACAAGGACAAGAAGGCCCGCTTCTACGGCTCCAACTCCGGCGCGGCTTACTTCGTTGAGGCCGTCGTGCTGATCGAGGGCCTGGGCATGATATTCGTGAAGGCATCCAAGATCGCCACCTTCGCCAGCTACGAGGGCGGCCACGCGGCCACCGACTTCTTCACCATGCAGCTGGCCAAGATCCTGCCGGAATCCCCGCTGCTGGTCTCCATCTTCGCGCTGATCAAGCTGCTGTCCGGCATGATCTGGCTGTTCATCGTCGGCATGAACATCAAGTGGGGCGTTGCCTGGCACCGCTTCATGGCGTTCTTCAACATCTTCCTGAAGCGCAACGCCGACGGCCGCAACGCACTAGGTGCAGCGAAGCCGCTGACCTCCGGTGGCCGCATGCTGACCATGGAAAACGCAGACCCGGAGGAAGACTCGATCGGCGTTGGCAAGATCGACGACTTCACCTGGAAGGGCTGGATGGACTTCACCTCGTGTACCGAGTGTGGCCGCTGCCAGGAGCAGTGCCCGGCTTGGAACACCGCGAAGCCGCTGAGCCCGAAGCTGCTGATCACCAACCTGCGTGACCACGCCATCGAGTCCGCGCCGTACCTGAAGGCCGCCCGTAAGGACGAGGCCCACGCAGGTGGCATGTTCTCCGGCGACGGTGCCGACACTGCCGTTCTGGACGATCCTTCTGTTGACGCCCACGCGGACATGCCGTTGCTGCAGCTGGTCGCTGCGGGCGAGATGGGCGTTATCGACCCCGACGTTCTGTGGTCTTGCACCAACTGTGGTGCCTGTGTGGAGCAGTGCCCGGTGGACATCGAGCACATCGACCACATCGTCGACATGCGCCGTTACCAGGTGCTGGTTGAGTCTGACTTCCCGACCGAGCTGGGTGGCCTGTTCAAGAACCTGGAGACCAAGGGCAACCCGTGGGGCCAGAACAACAACAAGCGCTCCGACTGGATTGAGAAGGCCAAGGAAGACGGCATCGAGGTGCCGGTCTTCGGCGAAGACATCGAGAACTTCGACGACACCGAGTACCTGTTCTGGGTTGGCTGTGCTGGCGTGTACGACGACAACGCGGTGAAGACCACCCGCGCTGTTGCCGACCTGCTGTACACCGCTGGCGTGAAGTACGCCGTGCTGGGCGAGGGCGAGGGCTGTACTGGTGACTCCGCCCGCCGTGCCGGTAACGAGTTCCTCTTCCAGATGCTGGCAGAGCAAAACATCGAGATCCTGGACAACGCCTTCGAGGGCGTGCCACCGAAGCAGCGCAAGATCGTTGTGACCTGTGCGCACTGCTTCAACACCCTGCGCAACGAGTACCCGGAGCTGGGCGGTAACTACCAGGTAGTCCACCACACCCAGCTGCTGAACAAGCTGATCCGCGAGGGGCGCCTGGAGCCGGTATCTGCACCGCAGAACGGCCGTCAAGTCACCTACCACGATCCTTGCTTCCTGGGCCGCCACAACAAGGTCTTCGAAGCTCCCCGTGAGCTGATCGGCGCTTCCGGCGCCAACCTGGTGGAGATGGAGCGTAACCGCAATACCGGCTTCTGCTGTGGTGCCGGTGGTGCCCGCATGTGGATGGAAGAGGATCTGGGCGAGCGCATCAACCTGAACCGTACGGACGAAGCTCTGGCCACCGGCTCGGACGCCATCGCCATCGGCTGCCCGTTCTGTAAGACTATGATGACCGACGGTGTGAACAACCGTCAGGCCGACATCGAAAACAAGCAGGACCGCACCCAGGTTCTGGATATCGCCCAAATGTTCCGCGAGTCCGTCCTGGTCGACGGCGAGCTGCCTGCACCGAAGTCTCCGGAGTTCCTGGTTGCGCCTGAGCGTGGCTGGGTAGACGAGGAGAAGCTGGCCCGCGAGGAAGCCGAGCGCAAGGCCGAGGAGGAAGCCAAGAAGAAGGCTGCCGAGGAAAAGAAGCGCAAGGCTGAAGAGGCCAAGAAGAAGAAGGAAGCTGCCGCCGCTGGCGGCGCGGCTGCTGCTGGCGGCGCTGCCGCGGCGGGTGCTGCTGCGGCTGCCCCGAGTGCTCCGGCTGCGCCTTCCGCACCTTCCGCTGGCGCTCCTGCTGCACCATCTGCTCCGTCGGCACCTTCCGCACCTTCCGCTGGCGCTCCGGCTGCCCCGGGTGCTCCGGCAGCTCCGGGTGCTCCTGCTACTCCTGCCGCACCGAAGTCTGAAGGCACTCAGGAAGCGCCGAAGGCTGGCGGCGCACCTGCAGCCCCGGGTGCTCCAGCAGCCCCGGGCGCACCTGCTGCTCCGTCGGCACCTTCCGCTGGTGCCCCGGCTGCCCCGGGTGCTCCTGCAGCTCCGGGTGCTCCGGCTGCTCCGGGTGCACCTGCTGCACCAAAGTCTGAAGACACTCAGGAAGCACCGAAGGCTGGCGGCGCACCTGCAGCTCCGGGTGCTCCGGCTGCTGAGTCCAACAAGTCTGCAGAGGCTCCGAAGGCTGAGCAGGCCGCTCCGGCGGCACCGGCTGCACAGCCGGCTCAGGATGGTGGCCCGATCAAGCTGAACGCCACTGCTCCGGGTGCCCCGGGCGCTCCGGGTGCTCCTGCCGCCCCGGCCGCAGCTCCGGCTGCCGCCGCTGGTGCAGGTGCCGCTGCAGCTGGCGCTGGCGCCGCTGCCGCCGCAGCTTCCGACGACTCGGACCAGGCAGAGGCACAGGAAGCCGCACCGGCAGAGACTGAGACTGAGTCCGCTGAGGCTCCGCAGGCCGCTCCGGCAGCTCCAACCGCACCGGCCGCACCGGCAGAGCAGGCAGCCCCGGCGGCTCAGCCCGCACAGGATGGCGGTCCGATCAAGCTGACAGCTACCACTCCGGGTGCACCGGGTGCACCGGCTCCTGCAGCCCCGGCAGCTCCGGCAGCAGCGGCTGCAGCTGCTGCCCCGGCAGCTCCGGCAAAGGATCAGCAGGCTGAGGCTCCGGCCGAAGCACCTGCTGAGGAAGAGGCTCCCGCCGAGGAGACACAGACCGAAGTTGAGCAGACTGAGGCCAAGCAGGCTGAAGCTGAACAGGCCAAAGAGACCCCGGCAGAGGAAGCTCCGGCTCAGCCAGCACAACCGGCACAGCCGGCACAGCCGGCACAGCCAACCAACGATGGTGGTCCGATTAAGCTGACCAACATCGTCCCCGGCGCTCCGGGTGCTCCCGGCGCACCAGGTGCACAGTAAAGGCGATTAGCTCGCACGCTGATTAGCGGCGGCGGGTCCAGCTGAACGCTGGATCTGCCGCCGCTATTGCTTTCGCCGCCAGCGCGATGTCCCAAATCTTCCATTTTCGACGTTTTTCACTGAAATGACGGAACCGTCAAAACTCTTTGACCTGCACACATGGAATAGTTATAAAAACAGCGTGGAAGATTTGGGACATCCGCCCGCCAGTCAATCCCGGGGCTGGGAATGTACCCGTGGCGCGCAATATCCTAGAATGAAATCTCATAGAAAGAGCCCGCGCACACAAGCCTCACGCCCACAGATAGAGGTAGGTTTCCATGACTGACGCTGATTCGAACGACAAGAACAACCCCCTCAACTCGGGGAAGTCCGTCAGCGACGCTGAAGAAACCTCCGTGATGAAAGCTGTCAGCGACTCTGACCTGAACGCTGGTGGCGCGGCGGCCGGTAGCGCGACCGGTAGCACGGCTGCTGGTGGCATGGCAGCTGGCGAAGCCTCGGGCGCGGCCGGTAACTCCGCCAACACGGAGAACCCCAAGGCTCCGGACGCCCCAGAGGACCCGGAAAACCCCGACGAGCTGGAAGAAGAAAAGCCGAAGTCCGGCCTCCGAAAGTTCTTCGGAATCATGCCCTTCTGGGCTTGGGTGCTCACCCTGGGGCTGATCGCCACCATCATCGTCGCCGTCGGCGCCTTCACCGCCATGCGCTCCACGGAAACCGGCGCCCCCGGAAGCTCTAGCAACACTGAGCAGCTGAAGCCCTCGTACCCGAAGCCCACCACCACCGGAAAGTACGATGCCGACGATACGCCGCCGACCCCAGACGCAGGTTCCGGCTACGGTGGCGGCTACCAGGATTATTACGCGCCTCAGCAGCCCGTGCAGCCAGAAGAAGAAACCCCCACCGAGTCCGAATCCGAATCCGAAAGCTCCGAGCCGTCTAGCAGCACGAAGCCCTCTCGCCCGCCACGCGAAAACGAGCCTCGCCCCAGCCACCCCAACCGTGGCACCCCTCGCCCCGGCGGCATCGGCGGAGACGCCGGCGGCAACCCCTCCCCCGGCACCGGAAACAACGGAAACGGCAACGGCAATGGCGCTGGCAACGGCCCTGACAATGGCGCCACGGATCCCGACGACAACGCCGACCCGGACGACGACTAGTCCACCCGACAGCCACACCTCGGCCGGTCGAACCGCGAGGGGGCGTCAATAAAAACTATAAAAATAGTAGCCACAATGGCACAATGGGGAGAATGAGTACCCCCAAACGCCCAAGCGAACTGCGCACGCTGGATCAATCGACGAAGCTGCAAAACGTCCTCTACGAAATTCGCGGCCCGGTGAACACCGAGGCGGAGCGGATGGAGGCCGACGGGCACCGCATCCTGAAGCTCAACACGGGCAACCCCGCGGTATTCGGCTTCGAGGCGCCGGATGTGATCATGCGCGACATGATCGCCGCGCTGCCGACGGCGCAGGGCTACTCCACGTCGAAGGGCATCATCAGCGCCCGCCGCGCGATCGTCTCCCGCTACGAGGTCATCCCGGGCTTCCCCCAGTTCGACGTCGAGGATGTCTACCTGGGCAATGGTGTATCCGAGCTGATCACCATGACGATGCAGGCGCTGCTCAACGACGGTGACGAGGTGCTGATCCCCTCCCCGGACTACCCGCTGTGGACCGCCTCCACCTCCCTGGCCGGCGGCCGCCCCGTGCACTACCTGTGCGACGAGGAAAACGACTGGATGCCCTCCATCGAGGACATCAAGGCGAAGGTCACGGAGCGCACGAAGGCCATCGTGGTTATCAACCCGAATAACCCGACGGGCGCGGTGTACTCTCGCGAGATCCTGCAGCAGATCGTGGACGTCGCGCGCGAGCACTCCCTGCTGATCCTGGCCGACGAGATCTACGACAAGATTCTGTACGACGGCGCTCAGCACATCAACATTGCTTCCCTGTGCCCGGACCTGCTGTGCATCACCTACAACGGCCTGTCGAAGGCGTACCGCGTGGCGGGCTACCGTTCCGGCTGGATGGTGATTACCGGCCCGAAGGGGCACGCAAAGGGCTTCATCGAGGGCGTGAATGTGCTGGCTGGTACGCGCCTGTGCCCGAATGTGCCGGCGCAGCATGCGATCCAGGTGGCTATTTCTGGCCGCCAGTCCATCGACGATCTGGTGCTGCCTGGTGGGCGCCTGCTGGAGCAGCGCAACGCCGCTTACGAGGCACTGAACGAGATCCCGGGCGTAAGCTGTGTGAAGCCGATGGGTGCGCTGTATGCCTTCCCGCGCCTGGATCCGAATGTGCACGAGATTCACGATGACGAGCAGTTCATGTTCGACCTTCTGCGTTCGGAGAAGATCCACCTGGTGCAGGGCACGGGCTTTAACTGGCCGACCCCGGACCACTTCCGCGTGGTCACTCTGCCGTGGGCCCGGGATCTGCGCGCCGCGATCGAGCGCTTGGGTAACTTCCTGGCTAGCTACCGGCAGTAGCTGTTGCTGTTTTTCTTGGCGACGCCACCTCGCGCCCCAGCTAGTTCTGGAAGTTCAGGTAGGCCTTGGAGGGGGTCGGGCCGCGCTGCCCCTGGTACTTGGACCCCAGGGCGCCGCTGCCGTAGGGGGCTTCCGCCGGGCTGGTCATGGTGAATAGTGCCAGCTGGCCGATCTTCATGCCCGGGTAGAGGGCGATGGGCAGGTTGGCGGTGTTGGAAAGTTCCAGGGTGATGTGCCCGGTGAAGCCCGGGTCGATGAACCCGGCCGTGGAGTGCGTGAGCAGGCCCAGGCGACCCAGGGAGGACTTGCCCTCTAGGCGGCCGGCCAGGTGGGCGGGAATCCCAAAGCATTCCAGGGTCGCGCCCAAGACGAACTCGCCGGGGTGCAGGATGAAGGCCTCGTCGTCAGGGACTTCCACCAGGGTGGTGAGTTCCTCCTGCGGCTGCTTCGGGTCGATGTGCGTGTACTTGGAGTTATTGAACACGCGGAACAGGCCGTCGAGGCGCACGTCGATGCTGGATGGCTGAACCATCTGATCGTCGTGGGGGTCGATCGTCAGCTCACCGGAGTTGATGGCGGCGCGGATGTCTCGGTCTGAAAGCAACACGCTCTATAGCCTAGCGGGTGTGGCGCTGTGCGCAGCCAGCTAGCCGTGTACTAGCCCCGCCCCAGCGCCAGGAAGTTCCAGCCCGCGGCTTCCCATTCCTTGCGCGGTAGGCAGTTGCGGCCGTCCAGCACGGTGGGGTTGTCCCCGGCCACGAGCTTGCGGGCGGCTACCGGGTCGAGCTCCTGGAACTGCTTCCACTCGGTTGCCACGATCACGATCTCCGCGCCTTCGAGTGCTTCCTCTACGTTCGGCGCGTAGGTCAGCGTGGGGAAGATCTTCGCGGCGTTTTCCATACCCTGCGGGTCGTACACGGTGACGTTCGCACCGCTCAGGGACAGCGAACCGGCCACCGACAAAGCCGGGGAATCGCGCACATCGTCGCTGTTGGGTTTGAAGGCCGCGCCGAGGACCGTCACGTTCCGGCCGATCAGGGAGCCGCCCAGCGTCTGCCGTGCCAGCTCTACTGTCTTCTCGCGGCGGCGCATGTTGATGGCGTCCACCTCACGAAGGAACGTCAAGGCCTGATCCGCGCCGAGCTCACCTGCGCGCGCCATAAACGCGCGAATATCCTTCGGCAGGCAACCGCCGCCGAAGCCCAGGCCGGCGCCGAGGAACTTGCGCCCGATGCGGTCGTCCATGCCAATCGCGTCGGCGAGTGCGGTGACGTCCGCGCCGACGATCTCGCACAGCTCGGAGACCGCGTTGATGAAGGAGATTTTGGTAGCCAGGAAGGCGTTCGCGGAGACCTTGACCAGCTCCGCGGTCGGCAGGTCCATGACCAGGAAGGGCGTGCCTTCCTCGAGTGCGGGGGCGTAGATTTCGCGGGCGAGCTCCTCTACCCGCTGCTGCTCGGCGCGGTCGTCGCTGTTGGAGCTATCGCCGCCGAGGCCGAGGACGATGCGGTCGGGGTGCAGCGTGTCTTTCACCGCGTGGCCTTCGCGCAGGAACTCGGGGTTCCACGCGATGGTGATTCGGGCATCGTTTGGGGACGCCGCCACGATCTCATCCGCCTTCTGCTGCAGCTCGTGCGCAGTGCCGACCGGGACGGTGGACTTGCCAAAGATGGTGTGATTGCCCTTGGCTAGTGGGGCGAGCGTTTCGATGACAGCATTTACATAGGTGGTGTCCGCGGCATAGGAGCCCTTGCGCTGCGGGGTGCCCACGCCAATGAAGTGCACGTCGGCGAACTCGGCGGCTTCGGCGTAGTCGGTGGTGAAGCGCAGGCGGCCGGCTTCGATGTTGCGGGTGAGGATCTCCGGCAGGCCGGGCTCGAAGAAGGGGACGCGCCCTTCGGAGAGAGCTTGGATTTTATCCGGGTCGACATCGACTCCGAGTACGTCGTGGCCCATTTCGGCCATGCAGGCGGCGTGGGTTGCGCCAAGGTATCCGGTTCCAAACACTGTCATACGCATAGCAGGCAAATTTACAATTGCTAGGTAAACGGGAAGTGACCTTCAGGTGATCTTGTTCGCAGCGTTTGGTTAACGGCGATTGAGATCCACGCACCACAACCTGAGTACACAATGTGTAAAAACTCATTTTTAGGGAAGCTCATGATCGCAGGATTGCCACCAAGCACCCCCTTATGGGTGGCTTGCGAAATAAGCAAGGCGACACGCCGAGGTGTGATAGATATATGCATATACCTGGGTAAATGTGGGTGAGCTGACAACAATTTCAGTACCTAACCCCTGCATGACTCAAATCACATGGAAAGTTAGCCTCCGACTTCCCACTGAATCAAAATTCCTGTTAGAGTGTCTCTTTGTTAGGGCTTGCCAGCATTTCTACAGCTTCGTGGCCAGATTCTCTTATGAAAGAGTGGGCGGCATCCAAGAAGCCAAGAGAAGCTTGAGTGTAGTCCTTGACTTCGAACCACTCACACTTACAGAAAGGCATTTCACATGCGTAAGTTCCGTAACGCAGCTCTGGCTGTTGCTACCGCTACCACCGTTGCCATCTCCGGCGTTTCCGTTGCTGCTGCTGAGGAGGGCACCACCCCGGGCTCCTCCCAGCAGCAGGGCGGCCTGAAGGGCAGCCTGGAGCTGGACAAGTCCGCTTCTGGCGACCAGATCCGCAACTGGCTGGACCCGAAGTACAAGGAAGAAGACAAGGGTGACTTCGGCATGTGGGCCAAGCTCCTGGTTGGCGGCGGCATCGCTGCTGCAGCCGCTGCCGTGTTCGGCCTGGTCGTTGCTCCGGCCTACAACTTCCTGAAGTACAACGGCTTCCTGGGCTAATCCAGAGCTGCAATTCTCTTTCATCACACGATTTCAAGGAAAAGGATTTCTAACATGAAGAACTTCCGCAAGGCCGCTCTGGCCATCGCCACCGCTTCCACCGTTGCTCTGGGCGGCACCGCTGTTGCTTCCGCTCAGGATGCAGAGATCAACTGCGAGAATGCTAACAGCGACACCCAGGTCAACCTGTCCGGCCCGTGCAAGGATAAGAACGCCATCCCGAAGATCCTGGACAGCGACCAGGAGATCACTGGTAAGGACGCTCTGGGCAGCACCCAGGGTACCGAGCAGCCTGGCTGGCTCGTGCTGACCAAGGTTCTGTCTTACGGCGCTATTGCTGGCGCTATCGCTGGCCTGGGCATCGCTATCGGCAACTACCTGAAGAACCAGGGCATCATCATCTAAGACCTGTTAGAGCTTTAAGCTCCAGGCTTTGATAGCCGATCAAGGGGCGGGAACGAAGGTTCGTTCCCGCCCCTTTTTGCATGCGCAAACGATGCTTGGTTTTCACGTGCTTCCTACGCTGAATTGAGGGGAGAGGCAATAGAGCCTTAACACCCCCACCTCCAAGGTCAGCTTTAGGCGCTCCGAACTGAAGCTTGTAGCCCGGCACTAGGTCTATATGGGTAGCACATCTCGTCCCTACACCCCTAAGGCTCAAACAAAAGCGGGGAGCATGCCATCAAGCACACTTCCCCGCCCCACAACCTCAGAGCTAGAGGCAGTCAGCTTATTCCTTACTTGCAGCTCACAATCGGCTGCGGGTCGTAGACCGTGCGCTGGGTCTCGCGGGAAAGCTCCTTGCCCTTCAGGTCCTTCACAACGCGAGTGTCGGTGATGGTGAAGCCCGGCGCGCCGGAAGACGGCGAGCAGTCGTCACCGTCCAATTCCATCTTCTTCGGAGACGTCGGGTTCGTACGCTCACCCGGGATGGATTCCACATCCACCTGCTTCACACCGTGCAGACGTACAGTGACGGAATCCCCACTCACGTCCGTGGTGATGCGCACGGGCGTATCGAAGGGGTTCTTGAACTTCAGGTCGATCGCGCCCTCGTACACGGTCGCCTCTCGACCGGCCGGGTAGCGGGAGATGTAATAGGAGTGCGGGGTGTGCTCCACGTCCTCCATGCCCGCGAAGTACGAGGCGTTGTACAGCGTGGTTGCGAACTGCGAAATACCGCCGCCGACCGCCTTACCGGCGTGGCCGTCGATGATAATGCCGGACTCCACAAAGCCCTGCGCAGTACCGCGCGGCCCGGTGTGGCCGTTCAGAGAGAACGTCTCCCCCGGCAGCACAATCGCACCATTCACCATCTCCGCCACGCGGCGAATGTTGGTACCCGAAGGGCCGCTGAAACCACCGGTGGTGAAGGTGCCCACCACATCGTCAAAGTGAGCCTTCTTCGCCTGCTCGGTGGTGTACTCGGCCTTCTTATCCTCGTACACAACCTCGTGGTCGCGCTTCTTCTTATCCAACGCCTTGGCTTGCAGGTCGCCCAGCGTTTCCTTCCACTTGATCTCCACACCGTCCTTGGAAGGCACCACCGTGATGTCATCGCCGTGGAACTCGAAGCTGGCGTCGCGGTACTCCACCTCAGTGCTGGAAAGCTGCTCGCTCAGGATCTCCTGTGCCTTCTCCGTGTTCCACTCCGGCATGAACTCGCCGCCGTCCACCTTGAAGGTCAGGATCTCGTGCCAGTTCTGTGGGGTGATCACACCATCGACCTTGTCACGGCCATGGAACACCAGGTTCTTCGCCGTCGCCGGCTTTACGTACTGCTTAGCGGCCCGCTCGGCGGCGTCCTTATCCGCATCCGCCGGGGTAATCATGGCCTCCACGTTCACGCGCCCGTCGGTGTTCAGCCAATTTTCCCTCACCTCGGTATCCAGCAGCTCGCGGTCCACGGTCTGCCCCGGCTTGTCCTCCTTAATATCCGCCTTGCCATCAGCACCGACGGACAACTTGGCGTTTTCCGCGTCGCGGGTAAGCTCCCGCTCCACGCGGTTCAGGGACCGGTTCAGACCCTCGTCCGTAATCTTCGAGATAATGCCCACCTCGCGGGTCTCAAAGAAGGAACGGATGCGAGTGATCGGGTTCAGTGGTTGCTGGCCCGCCTGGTCCACCGTGGCGCCCCAGTCCACCTGCATGCCGGACTTGGCGGGCTCGATGGTGGAGCTCATGTTGCCTGCCAAAACCGTCACCGGCTGGCGGGTGCGTTCGCCCAGGTCATTGCGCAAGCGCTGCTCCGCCTGGCCCTTATCCACACCACTAATGTCCACGCCACCGACGGTCACACCGCGCGGCACCTTGCCCTCACTCATGGCCAAGTCCACTCCGTAGAGGAGGCCCCCCAGGCCGATCAAGCCGACGAAGAACCACGCCCACCACGGAATGCCGCGGCGCTTGCGTGGCTTGACGGGCCGCCGGTTCCGGTTAGTCTGATCCTGAGAATTCACGCAGGTTAGTGTATCGCGAATCCCCCGAACAGGGAATTCTTTTACTCCGTTACACAGGTGCGATTCAGAGAATCGCGCACGCGATCCTCAGGAATCCGCCCGTCATCGATCGCCACGCGGATGGCCTCCACCACATCGGGGATCTCCACGGCCCCCGCTGCGGCAAGCGCCACGTCCGCTCCCGCCGCCAGTGCCGCCACGGCCGCCTCCGGGCCGGGGTAGCGATCCGTCACGGCCTTCATGCCCGTTAGGTCGTCGGTGTAGATCACGCCGTCGAAACCTGGGGCGTCATGCTTCGGCCCATAACCGCCCTCCCGCAGCAGCTTGTAGGCCGCAGGATTCACCGAGGACGGCAAAGGCTCGCCCAGCCCCGGCACCTCCACGTGGCCGACCATCACGGCCATGCCCTCAACATCCACCAGTTCGCGGAAAGGCAGCAGGTCGTTGCCCTGCATCTGCTCCAGCGGCGGGGTGGTCACGGCACCCATGTGAGAATCCCCCGTGGCGTGGCCGTGGCCCGGGAAGTGCTTCAACACCGGGGTCACACCCGCCTGCTGCAGGCCCTCCGAGTAGGCCCGCGCGTAATCCGCCGCCACCTTCGGGTCGGCGCTGAAGGACCGCGAGCCGATCGCGTTATCGGAAATCTCCTGGCCGCCGGCCAGGTCCACCACCGGCGCGAAGTCCACGGTGATTCCCAAGTCGCGGACCTTCTTGCCGTGTTCGGCCATGAGGTCGCGCACCTGATCGGGGCTCATCGTCTCCGCCATCTGCTGCGCACTCGGCAGCTCACCGACGATCTCGGATAGGCGCTGCACCAGCCCGCCTTCCTCGTCCACGCTCACGGTCAGCGGTTCGCCCGCGCGCTCCTCGAGCGCTGCCAGGCTACGCGCGGGATCGCCCTGCCCATTCAGGATGGTTTTATCGGTCTGCGAGCCAATGAAAAGGTGGCGCACACCTTCGTCGACGGCTTGTTCTGCTGATTCGTAGGTGGTGACGCCCACAGCAAGCATCCGGCCAGCCATCTCCCTCGGGGCCTTACCCTCCACCCGGGCACACGCCTGCTGGTTCTCCGCTGGGGGCGCGCTAGATTCGGCGGCGTCGGAGCTTTCGGAGCTGGGTGCGGCGGAAGTGGCAGCGGAGGTGGAGGTATCGGCTGGCTGGTCAGTGGGCGTCGATAAGGAACAAGCGCTAGAGGCAACAACAAGAGCGAAACCTAAAGCGCCAGCGGCTACGTGTCTACGAGGCATAGTATTAACGTAGTAACAAACGCAACGAGCAGTGCACCAATCGTGAAGTGCCACCGAAGCGGCACCGAAGTGCCCACCGAGGAGCGATAAACATGACCGAGCAGGCAGAACAAGCCCAGCAAGCACACCAGCCGGCTTTCGACGCGAGCGGCGATACCGTCCTGATCGCCTACGACGGCTCCGCCGAAGCCCGTGGCGCTGTGGAGCACGCCGGGCGTTTCCTGTCCGCCAAGAACGCCTACATCCTGACCGTGTGGGAGCCGATCCACCGCCAGGCTGCGCGCGCGGCAGGCATGAGCGGCATGATGCAGCACGACTGGTCCAATGAAACCGGCGAGCATCCGGAGGACGACGATCCGGCATACGCAGAGGCCGTGAACATCTGCAACGAGGGCGTGGATCTGGCCAACTCCCATGGTTTTGTTACCGAACCCTTTCTGGTAGAGTCCGGAACAGCTATTTGGAGCGCCATTGTTGACGCTGCCGATGAGCTGGATGTGGATCTGATTGTCACGGGCACCCGTGCACTATCGGGCTGGAAGTCTTTCCTGCAGTCCAGCGTGTCGGACAGCATCATCAAGAACGCCGGTCGCCCCGTATTGATCGTCCCGCCGATCGAAGATGAGGACTAGTTTTCCCAAACGAAGGTCTGTTGGCGTTTCATTAGGTACGATCTACAAGAAGCTAGTACGCTAAAACCACAATAATCCCACTAGGAACAGGAATTAACATGGCTAACGAAACCGCCTCTAACCGTCGCGGCCTGGGCGCACTGGTCGCCTCCGCAGTTGCAGGCCTGGTCCTGGGCGGCGCCGCAACTTTCGGCGCTGGCGCAATGGCCGATACCACTGAACTGCCCACCGACGAACAGATCGCCGTGAACCAGGACAACGCATTCCTGGGCGCCGTCCAGTACGGCGGCCGCATTTCCGAATAAAGGCGCACCATCACGTGCCAACCACGGCGCACCGCCCCCTTTCTCGCCGCGCTTGGGTGTATAGCACCCTCGCGTGGTTTCTTTTCGCATTCCTACAGTCCCCCGGGCTGACCTCGGCCGACACGAAGCTGGACCTGACGGCCAACCCCTGGGGATTCCTCCGCCAAGCGCTATACCCCTGGACGGATACCTTCCCGCTGGGGCAACTGCAGAACCAGGCGTACGGGTACCTGTTCCCGCACGGCCTGTTCTTCGCCGTGTTTTCCTTCCTGCCCGGCTGGGTCACGCAACGTCTCTGGTGGGGGCTGCTGCTGGCGCTTGCGTTCGCCGGGACGGTCCTTCTGCTGCAGCGGCTAAGGATCGGCAGCCGCGGCTCGCGCGTGATCGCGGGCGTTCTCTTTGCACTCTCCCCGCGGATCCTCACCACGCTCGGGGCCATTAGCTCCGAGGCGTGGGTGTGCGCGCTGGTGCCGTGGGTGCTGCTGCCCGTGGCGAGCGCGGCGATGCTGGGGCGGGATGCCCAGCTAGACCGCCACACACGCTCCCACCTGGCTAAATACGCGCTACTCAGCGCCCTGGCCGTGCTGTGCCTGGGCGCGGTGAACGCCGTGGCCACCGCCGTGGCCATCCTGCCCGCCGTGATCTTCTGGCTGGGTATGTGCATCCGCCGTCCGCGCGTGGGCCTGTACTTCGCGCTGTGGTGGGTGCCCGCAGGCCTGCTGGCCACGTTCTGGTGGATCGGCCCGCTGCTCCTGCTGGGCAAGTATTCCCCGCCATTCACGGACTACATCGAGTCCGCATCCCTAACCACCAACTGGATGAACCTCGCGGAGATCCTGCGCGGCACCACCAGCTGGACCCCCTTCCTCTCCGCCGAACGCCAGGGCGGTTACGAGCTGGTCGGCGAACCCGTCTTCGTCGCCGGCACCCTGCTGGTGGCGTTCCTGGGCTTATGGGGGCTCACCCGCCCGCAGCTACCTTTCGCCCGCCGCTGGCTGGCGATCCTGCTGCTGGGCGTGACCGCGATGGTCTTCGCCACCGCCCCGATCTCCCCGCTGGCCTCCTGGGGCCGGATTTTCCTGGATGGCGCGGGCGCCCCGCTGCGCAACCTGCACAAGTTCGACCCCCTGGTGCGATTGGCGCTGGTGGTGGGCATCGCCCACGGCCTCGCGCGCCTGCCCTGGCCGGGGCTTAGCCGCGAACGCTGGGCGCGGTGGCTCCACCCGGAGAAGCACGCGGAGGTCCCCCGCGCCATTGCCATCTGCCTGCTAGTCGTCGTGGTCACCGCCACGGGCTGGTCGGGGCGCATCGCCGCCGCGGACGCCTACCGGAGCGTGCCCGACTACTGGACCGAGGCCGCGGACTGGCTGAACTCGGAAGTCGCCAAGGAAGCAGGGGAAACCCACGCCCCCGCCCGCACCATGATCCTCCCCAAGGCACGCTTTGCACGCCAGACCTGGGGAAACACCCGCGACGAACCCGTCCAGCCCCTGTTGGACGTGCCGTGGGTCGTGCGCGACTCCGTGCCGCTAGTGCAGCCCGAGGCCATCCGCGGCCTCGACGGCGTGCAGCGGGAGCTGGAAGCCGGCACCGCCATCCCCTCCCTCGCCGCCGCGCTGTGGCAGCAGGGCGTGGGCTACCTGGTGCTGCGCTACGACCTGACCACCGCCGCCGACACCCCCGGCGCCAAGCGGATCGAGCGCACCCTCGAGCGCTCCGGGGGCTTCAGCAAGACCGCGGCCTTCGGCGACGACGAGGAGGTGCGGATCTATCGGGTGGATCCTGTTACTCCCAACACTGTGGGCACTGCGGGTGACCTGCGGATTATTGACGCCGAACGCCTCGACGTCACCCATTCCAGCGCCGAATCCCTCCCCCGCCTGGCAGCGGCGGACGCGGCCCTGGGTAGGCAGGGTGCGGCGCGGGCGCGTGTGGGGGCGTCACAAGGCAAAAAACTAGAGCTACCCGCACAGACGGTGACGGACACGCCCGCGCTGCGCGACCACAACTACGGCAACGTGGTGGGCGCGGACAGCGAAATCCGCAGCGAAGACGACCCGGTGCAGGTGCTGAACCCGGTGCGCGACTACCCCGTGCGCGATGCGGACGGGCAGGAGGTCGCGCCGGAGCAGATGACGCGCGTGGAAGGCCGCGGCGAGGTGCGGGTCTCCTCCACCGCCGCGGACCCGACGAGTTTTGGCGGGGCGGAGACGTATTCTTCCGCAACCTCCGCGGTGGATGGTTCGCACAGGACCGCGTGGCGGCCGACGGTCGGCAACGTGGCGGGGCAGTACATCGAGTTCCGCATGGACGAGGCATACAACAGGCTGGGCTTGCACCTGGACATTCAGGGTCGGCCTGCGCGTGTGCAGGTGACGACGTACCTGCAGGGGAGAATCGTGTCGGGAACGTCCGCAACCCTTAAGACCGGCGAGACCAACAAGGTGAAGGTTCCCGCCGGGCGGGCCGATGCGATCCGCGTGACGATCGTGGGCGCCTTCGGCGACTTCGGCGTAGCCGAGGCGAAGGTACTGGCCGATGGAGAAAAGGACGTCACGCCGCGGCGCGTGCCGACGGTGCCCCCGGTGGATGGCGGCGACGACTCACAGGGCAACGCGGGAGCAACAGGGGCAACAGGAGCAACACTGAACCGGTGGGTATTCGGCCAGGAAATCAGCGAATCCGTCATGCTGCGCGGCTTCGAGGCGCCGGAAGCAATTGGCAACGGCGCGGGCGAGCTGCCGGTTGTGGTGCACACCTCCGAATGCGCCCGCGAGAACCAGGCGCCCGTGACCATCGACGGCAAGGGCTACACCTGCGGCGACACCCTGAACCTTCCCGCGGGCAAGCACGTGCTGTCCACCACGGCGCGCTGGGTGGCGCTCTCCGTCGCCGAGCCGCTGTTCGGCGCGGCGGTGCGGGAAATCCCGGCGGCGCAGCCGGTGGAACAGGCCAGCCCGCTGGAGCAGTTGGCACCCGGGGAGCAATCCACCCGCCTGGAGGCCTCGGATAAGAAGCGTGTGCTGTTCAGCCCTTCGCAGGCGAACCCTGGGCGCATCGCCACGCTGGAAGAAGGTGGCGAAACCACGCAGCTCACGCCGATCACGGTGAATGGCTGGCAGCAGGGGTGGCTCGTCCCGGAGGGCAAGTCCGGGCTGGTCACCACCCACTTCGAGGGCACGAAACTTTACCGCGCGTGGCTGGCCATCGGCCTGGTGGCGGCGCTGGTGCTGGTAGGACTGTGCATCTTCGTGGTGCGGCGGACCCGCCGGATGCCGGCGCTGCCGAATAGTACGGCGGCAGCGATAGCTGAGCCAGTGGCAGCAGACAAGGCCCAGGCTACAGAGCACACCCCACGGAGCCGTGCCATCCGTCGCGCCATCCTGGCGGGCAAGGTCATCACCGGAACGGCCGCGTTCCTGGCGCTATTGCTGTGCATCCGCGGCGCCTGGGGCAGCGGAAACTACTACGCGGGCGGGTTCGTGGTAAACGGCGCGCTCGCCGTCGTGCTGCTGGCCGTGGTGGTCTCTGTCTTGGCATCCCGAACCGAGCGCCACCAGGAATTAATGGACCGGCGCGCGGGCTCCTCCACAAAGGAGTAGCTCAGCGCGGCCACCGGCACGCTCAGCACGAACGTTGCCACCAGCACCAGGGCGGTGTGCCCGCTGAACAGTGGCACGCCCAGCAGCGGAAACACCAGCGATAGCAGCGACATGTGCCACAGGAAGATCGCGTACGACCAGCGGCCCAGCGCCTGCATCAGTGCCGACTCAAAGAACCTCGACCGCGGCGCCAGCGTATAAGGAACGATCAGCGCGGCAGCGAACACCAGGCCATATAGCGTCCGGCGGGCGAACTCCGCCGGCGCCGCGTGCGTCAGACCCTCCGGCCCGTCCGAGGCCGCGACCGCCAGCGCACCGATGGCCAGCAACCAGAACACCCAGCGAAACTTCGCTACGAATCGCACCTCCGGCAGCTGGTACCGGGCGTCAATACCCTCGGCTCCATCCTTACCCGTGCGCGCGTAGGCACGATCCTGCACGATAGACTCCAGCTCCGCGCCGAGCAGCCCCACCCCGAACCATGCGATAAACGCAGGTGGCATGATGTGCGGGTTCAATCCACCCGGCGCCGGGGGCTCGGCGAACGCGGGGATGAAGGCCCAGCCGAAGCTCGCCGCGGCCACCACGACGATCCACACGATGCGCCATTTTCTTTCTCGACGCCCCCACGCCACCGCAATCACAGGCAGCACTAGGTAGAAAGCCATCTCTACGCACAAGCTCCACAGATGGGTCAGCCCGCCGATCAGCCCACCGTCGACGTAGATCTGCACCATGATGACGTTCGAGATCATCTGCCACACCGTCGGCGAGCCCGCAACCGGGAAGAACAGCAGCACAATCGCGACAGTGACCAGGTAGGCCGGGAAGATGCGCCCCAGGCGCTTCACGTAGTAACCCGCCAAGGTCAGCAGATTGTCCTGCGAGGTAGATACCGCAAAGTCCGCCCGGTGGCGGCGCCACAGCAAAAAGCCGGAGAGGGCGAAGAACACGGGCACAAAGAAATCCGTGCGCGCCATCATGCGGTTCAGCAGGTTCCCCGTATCCGCGCCGGTTTGGAACGCGACGTGCGTGATGATGATGCCGGAGCAGGCAATCGCGCGGAGACCTTCCAGTGCAGGTAGGAAGGGCGCGGGGCGGGCGGAGGGAATCTTCGTGCTCATCGGAATCAGCTTAACCGAACGGCACGCGGAAACACCCCCGAAGACTTTTCTAGAGAAAAATTCTAAAACTGCAAAGTATCTAGTTTTGATTGGCTAAAGTATTGGAAGCTTTACAGGCTAACTACAGTCACCGGATAGATATAGACAGATAGAGTCAGGAAACCCCATCCTATGAAGAGAATCCTCTCCTCCGTAGCGATCGTGCTCGGTGTAGCCATGCTGGTCTTTGCCATCGCACTGCCCACCTATGTCGTCCCGAAGGGCAAGGTGCTGCCGCTGGACCTCGTATCCACCACCATCACCCCGAAGACCCCCGGCAATCTGCTGGACTCTGGGGCGCTTGCTGCCGGCAAACCGGTGGGCAACAACAAGGACAAGCCCGAGTGTAAGGGCGACAACCCGCAGGTGAGCTGCTTCATCAACAAGGACTTGGAGATGCAGTCCCAGCGATTCACCACCGCCCAGGAACCTTCGGACGATGATGTCGTGACCCTCGAGTCCGGCCAGACCCTGTTCCGCACGGACCGGGAAGAGCCAAAGAACCTGATCAGCGCGTCGATCGACCACATCACCCTGGATCGCAAGACCCAGATGCCCGTGCCGGAGCCGACGTCCTCGATCGAGCTAAACGCACCGGCCCTGGATGCAGCTGCCAACGAGGGTAAGGACGAAGAGGTCGAGGCCTCCGTCGCTCCGTTCACCCGTCCGGGCATCACCTACCAGTTCCCGATGGGCACGGATCGCAAGTCCTACGACTACTTCGACATGCAGATCCTGAAGACCCAGCCGATCGACTACGTCGGTGAGGAAGAGCAGGACGGCGAGAAGGTTTACCGCTTCGAGCAGACCGTTCCCCCGACCGAGCTGTACCCTGCTCTGCGCGAGCGCCTGGAGGCCGACGGCGAGCTTTCCAAGGGCGACAAGGGCACCCTGGCCGCGCTGCGTCTGAAGTTCCCGGCGAAGGTCTGGGGCATCGACCCGGACGACATCAAGAACAAGGACGGCGAGCAGGCCGAGAAGAAGGACGAGAAGGCCGACGAAAAGAAGGAAGGCGAAGACGGCGAGAAGGAAGAGGACCTCGGCCCGGAGGTCGAGCTGTCCCGCTACTACACCGTCCACCGCGTGCTGCGCGTGCAGCCGGATACCGGCGTGATCGTCAACGGTTCCGAGGAAGTCTTCCAGTACTACGCGCAGGATGACGAAGAGGCGCAGGAGATCTTCGAGAACAAGGAAGAGGAGATCAACAACCCGACCCGTACCGCCGTGTACTTCCCGGGTGCCTGGGATGACGAGTCCCGCGACGGCCAGATGAAGAAGGCCACCGACGGTCTGCAGAAGATCAAGCTGATGGGCACCATCCTGCCGTGGATCCTGGGCGTGGTTGGCCTGATCCTACTGGTAGTCGGCTGGATCGCTCACCGCTCCGCACGCCTGGCGGCTAAATAATTCCCGCAATTATTTCCGCTGAGCCACTAGACTATTGGCTGTGAAAACGCAGCCCCCGAAGACCACCACCAAGCGCGATCAAAGGATCGCGCTGGGGTGGTCTTTCCTCGTCTCTATCGTCACTTTGTGGCCGTTCTGGCTGGGTCTGCGCCCGGATTCCTCGAAGGCGTTTCTGCTGCGGGACATGTTCGTGCCCGATTCCCTACCGGAGAATTCCAACAACCTGGGCATCAACGATGGCGCCCCGCGCGCCCTGCCGCAGGATGCGGTGCTAACGCTCTTCTCCCCCACCGTCTCCGCTACGCTCCTGGCCAGCGCACTGGTTCTGGTTTCCTGCCTGATGGGCTGCTACTTCGCCGCCGCGATGGTGCGGGATATGGCGGGCGGTCGGCTTTCCGCGCAGCTGGTTGCAGCTTTGTTTGTGGTGTGGAATCCGTTCGTCATCGAGCGTTTTCTGCAGGGCCAGTGGACCGTCGCCACTGCAGGCATGTTGCTGCCTGCGGTCGCTTTTCTGGCCGCCGCGCGCTCCCACGGTCTGCTGTATGTGGCGATCTGTTTGTGTGGCTTTGTGCCGACTGGTCTGATCCTGGCGCTGATCACGGCGCTGGTATTCACCCCCTCGCACGGGGAGCGCCTGCGCAGCCTCATTGCCAGCATCATCGCCGCGTTGCCGTGGTTGCTGCCGGCGATCTGGATTTCTAATCCTTCGCAGACCCGCTCCGATGCCCTGTCCGCCGCCTTGTTCTCCGCTCGCGGCGAGACCTTCTTAGGCCCGCTTGCCTCCACGATGGGGCTTTCGGGGATTTGGAATGCCGAGGCCATCCCGCCGTCGCGCACCCTATTTTCGGTGGTCATAAGTGTGATCCTTTGCGTGGTGCTGATGCTCGGCTTCAAGGAGCTGTGGCGCGTCTATCGCGGCGTTGCGGTGCTGACTGTTCTTGCCTTAGTGACGCCCCCTCTGCTGGCCACCGGCTGGGGCGTGGATCTTATGGGCTTTGCAATTAGCCACGTGCCCGGCGCGGGCATGTTCCGCGATACCTCGAAGTTCGTCTGCCTGGCGATTCCGGGATTTGTGCTGCTGATAGCCGTGGCGGTGGAGCGGATGGACCCGCGCCGCCGCGCTGGGGACGTCCGAGAGGCCCCGGCTAAGGCGGACAATCCCAGCCGTTCGCGGTGGGCGCCGCGTGCCGCGGCGGCCGGCCTGGCTGTTGCGTGCGTGCTGACTGTCCCCGCGTACCCGGCGGATATGGCGCCGCTGAAGCGGGTGCAGCTCTCGGAGACGTGGAGCCAGATGTTCACCATCATCTCCGGCGCTCCGAACGGCAAGATTGTGCTGCTCCCGCCGGGCAACTACCGCACCCGCGGCGACCGGCCGCACGTGGATCCGGGGCTGAAGTTGCTGCCGGGTTCACCGATGGATCCGGGGTTCCTGGTCGTCGATGGCCAGGTGGTGGATGGCAACCCAGCCAGCATGAGGATCCTGTCGGATCTTATGAACGGCAAGAACACCCTCAAGCGCAATGGCGTGAGTTGGGTGCTGGTGGACTGGTATTCCATCACCGACGGTGCGGCGATGACCAAGGCGCTGCAGGTGCTGAACTCCAAGGGCATCCGGCGCGTTCTCACCGCTGATAACTACGACCTCTACCGGGTGCAGAGCCCTACTCTGCCGCGCTCGCCGGTCCAAGATCGCGCGCCACTGTTCGTGGGCATGACGTTTTACTGGATGCTCATGATGTGGGGCATGTGCGTGTGGCTGTGGCGCGTCACCCGCCGGCTGCAGCTGAACGGCCGCACCCGACAGCTGCCTGACAAGGCGGACAAGGCGGGCAAGGCTGACAGCGCTGACTAGCGCTCGCGCGCGACCTCCTGGCGCAGCAGCTTCTCCCATGCCGCGCCGGTGGCGTCCCAGGAGAACTCCTCGGCCCGGCGCTTCGCGGCCCGGCCCATTTCCCGTCGCTTCTCCGGGTTATCCAGCAGGTATTCGACTGCGTTCATCAGCCCGCCGGGGGAAGAACACAGCAGCCCGGTCTCCCCGTCGATGACGGAATCCCGCAGCCCGGCGGAGGACTCATAGCCGACCGTCGGCACCCCGTGCTGTCCTGCCTCGATCACAGCCAGGCCCCACCCCTCCTTGCGCGAGGGCATCACGTGTACAGAGGCGCGGTTGAGGATGCGGTGCTTAAGCTCCTCGGACACGAAACCGTGGAACACCACCAGCGGCTCGATCCCCAGCTCGCGGGCGTAATCCCGTAGACGATCCGCCCACCATCCGTCGCCGATAACATCCAGGCGTACATTCGGGTGGGTGCGCGCCACGGCAGCCAGCGCGTCCAGTGCGTGCTCGATCTGCTTGTGGGGGACCAGTCGGGACAGCGCCACCAGGTGGATCGTCTGTTCCTCGCTGGCGTTGTCAGAGTTGGGGCTGGGGGCGTCCGGAATCAAAGAAGGAGCGACCGGATCGATGCCGTTACGAATGATCTCAATGTTGCCGCGCGGCACGCCAAGCTCCACCAGCTCCTCGGCGGAGGGGGCGGAGACGGTGACCCAGCGGCGGCGCCGGTGGATCCAGGGCGAGATGGTGGACTCGATCAGCCAGCCGATGCGGGAGAGGATCGGGCCGGCGACGGACCACTGTTCGCGGTGGCAGTGGTGGGTCAAGACGACGGTGGGCGCGCCGCTGACCAGGGAGGCGAAGAATGGCACGCCGTTTTGGGTATCCACCACAACGTCCGGACGGCCAATATCCGCCAGGGACCCACGCCCCCGACGGGCAGCCAGGATCGCGGCCAGCGCGCGCGGGTAAACCGTCAGGTTGCCGCCGCCACGAGAAAAACGGAAATTGCGGCCGACCTGCTGCGATCGTGTGGAGCCGGGATAGTGTGCGGTACGGAACACCACTTGGTGGCCCTGGTTGGCCAGGTACTCCCCCACGCGCTCCAAGTAACGTTCGCTGCCGCCACCTTCGGGGTGGTTTGTGTCGCGCCAGCAGAGAAGCAGTACTTTCATGATGGACACTATGTTAGTCGCCACCGCCTGCGACTTTGCAGGGTTTGGTGAATCTGCAGAAAGAGTCAGCACAACCTGAAAAGATAGACACTCGATGAGCCAGAACAACCACCCCGACCGCCAGCGCCAGACCCTGAGCGTTTTCCGTCGCCGCGCCACGCTGCGCCGCTCCTTCGGCCTGCTGAGCGACTTCAAGTACGAGCAGACCCGCCCCGACATCTTCTACGGCCACCTAGCCGAGGACACCGTCGGGCTGATACGCGACATCTACGCTGGCGTGCGCGGCGCGGGGCAGGGTTCTGGGCGGGAGGCTAGACAAGCTGTAGACCAGAGCGAGCCCCTGCACGGCACGAAGATCCTGGACGTCGGCGGCGGCCCCGGCTACTTCGGCGTGGCCTTCGATAAGGCCGGCGCGGACTACTACACCTGCGAACCCGACGTCGGCGAGATGGCCGCCGCGGGCATCAAGCTGCAGACCTCGGTGCGGGGTTCGGGGCTGGACCTACCTTTTCTTAGTGACGCCTTCGACATCACCTACTCTTCCAATGTCGCCGAGCACGTACCGGATCCGTGGCGGATGGCCGATGAGATGCTGCGGGTGACGAAGCCAGGCGGGGTGATGATCTACAGCTATACGGTGTGGCTGGGTCCATTCGGCGGGCACGAAACCGGACTGTGGCAGCACTACGTGGGCGGGGAATTCGCCGCCCGGCGCTATGAAAAGAAGGTGGGCAAGCCGCCGAAGAACCGCTGGGGCGAGAGCCTGTTCAACGTCTCCGCAGCCGAAGGCCTGGAGTACGCGCGCACGGTGCACGGCGAAAGTGCCGAGTTGGTGGCCGCGTTCCCGCGCTATCACCCCTGGTGGGCCTGGTGGATGGTGCGAGTGCCGGGGCTCCGCGAGTTCGCGGTTTCCAACCTGGTGCTGGTGTTTCAGAAGCGCTAGGACTACCCCCAATTCAGCGGGGGCACCTTCTAGGGGCAGAAAAAGACATAAGACTACAACTATTTCCCCAAAGAACGGGTAATGTGGCGTGAGACACAAGTCTAGTGTTGCGACCTGCTAAGTCACTGGAATCATGAGCCGCTGGATTTCTGAACCACAGGGTTCATGAACCACTGTCCTAGCCGATCGCTGCACTAAAGGATCACTGTCGAGAACGATAGGAAATAGGACTGACATGACCAGTAACACTGGCGCCCCTGAGGCATTCATTTACGACGCCGTCCGCACCCCCCGTGGAAAGGGCAAGCCGGGCGGTTCCCTGCACACCGTAAAGCCCGTTGACCTGCTCTCCGGCCTGATCGAGGCGATCATCGAGCGCAACCCGGGCATCGACCCCAACCGCATCAGCGACGTCATCGCTGGCTGTGTCACCCCCGTCGGCGACCAGGGCATGGATATCGCCCGCACCGCCGCTCTGAACGCCGGCCTGCCGTACACCGCCACCGGCTTCCAGGTGAACCGCTACTGCGCTTCCGGCCTGACCGCCGTGAACCTGGGCGCACAGAAGATCCGCTCCGGCTGGGACGACCTGGTCTTCGTCGGCGGCGTGGAGTCCATGTCCCGCGTCCCGATGGGCTCCGACGGCGGCGCCCTGGCAATGGACCCGGCCTCCAACTTCTACAACGACTTCATCCCGCAGGGCATCTCCGCTGACATCATCGCCAGCCTGGACGGCCTGTCCCGCGAGGACCTCGACGCTTTCGCTGCCCGCTCCCACGAGCGCGCATCCAAGGCATGGGAAGAGGGCCGCTTCGACCGCACCGTTGTGCCGGTGAAGGATCAGAACGGCATCACCCTGTTGGACCGCGACGAGACCATCCGCCCTGGCACCACCGTCGAGGGCCTGTCCGGCCTGAAGCCCGCCTTCGCCATGATCGGCGACCAGGGTGGCTTCGACGCTGTCGCGCAGACCAAGTACCCGCAGCTGGAGCGCATCAACCACCTGCACCACGCAGGTAACTCCTCCGGCATTGTCGACGGCGCAGCCCTGCTGGCCATCGGTTCCGAGCAGGCTGGTAAGGACTTCGATCTGACCCCGCGCGCCCGCGTTGTCTCCGTCGCCACCTCCGGTGTGGAGCCGACCATCATGCTGACCGCCCCGGCTCCGGCCTCCCGCGCCGCCCTGGCCAAGGCTGGCCTGAAGCCCGAGGACATCGACATCTGGGAGATCAACGAGGCATTCTCCTCCGTCGTCCTGCGCGCGCAGCGCGAGCTGAACATCCCGGACGAGAAGCTGAACGTCTCCGGTGGCGCCATCGCCATGGGCCACCCGCTGGGTGCAACCGGCGCGATCATCACCGGCACCGCCGTCGACGAGCTGCACCGCACCGGCGGCCGCTACGCCCTGATCACCCTCTGTGTCGCAGCCGGCATGGGTGTGGCCACGATCATCGAGCGCGTCTAACCGACCTTCCCGCAGACCAAAACACAAGAAACACTCAATTTTCCTCTGACAACCTCCCGCGGACGCAAGCGTGAGGGCGTCAATAAATAAAACAAGGAGCATCACACATGAGCATGTTCAAGTGGGACCAGGATGGCGACGGCATCGTAACCATCACCATGGACGACCCGAACCAGCCGGTCAACACCATGAACGACACCTTCCAGGGCGAGCTGCCTGAGCTGGTGGAGAAGCTGCAGGGCGCAGTGGAATCCGGCGAGGCCAAGGGTGTGGTCATCACCTCCGCGAAGAAGACCTTCTTCGCGGGCGGCGACATCAAGTCGATGATCAAGTCCACCCCGGAAGACGCAGAAGCAATCACCAAGCAGATCAACGGCATGAAGGCCGGCCTGCGCGCCATCGAGACCCTCGGCGTGCCGGTTGTCGCCGCCATCAACGGTGCGGCGCTCGGCGGTGGCCTGGAGATCGCCCTGGCCACGCACCACCGCATCGCTTCTGACGCCAAGGGCCTGAAGGTTGGCCTGCCAGAGGTCACCCTGGGGCTGCTGCCGGGTGGCGGCGGTGTGACCCGCGTGGTCCGCATGCTGGGCATCCAGGACGCACTGATGAAGGTTCTGACCACCGGCCGCCAGTTCCGTGCAGAGGACGCACTGAAGACCGGCCTGATCGACGAGGTCGTCCCGGCTGACCAGCTGATCGATGCTGCCAAGAAGTGGATCAAGGAGAACCCGGAAGCATCCCAGCCGTGGGACCAGAAGGGCTTCAAGATCCCGGGCGGCACCCCGACCAGCCCGAAGCTGGCACAGTTCCTGCCCTCCTTCCCGGCTAACGTGACCAAGCAGATCAAGGGCGCACCGATGCCGGCACCGAAGGCCATTCTGAAGGCCGCCGTTGAGGGCGCACAGCTGAAGAACATCGAAGAGGCCCTGGCCGTGGAGACCCGCTACTTCGTGGAGCTGGTCACCGGCACGACCTCTAAGAACATGATGCAGGCATTCTTCTTCGACCTGCAGTACTGCAACGGTGGCGGCTCCCGTCCGAAGGACGTTGAGAAGAAGCAGTTCAAGAAGCTGGGCATGGTTGGTGCCGGCATGATGGGCGCAGCGATCGCCTACGTGGCAGCGAAGGCTGGCATGGAGGTCGTGCTGAAGGACATCAAGATGGAGGCTGCCGAGAAGGGCAAGTCCTACTCCGAGGGCCTGGAGGCCAAGGCGCTGAAGCGCGGCAAGACCACCGAGGAGAAGTCCAAGGCTCTGCTGGACCGCATCAAGCCTTCCGTCGACTACTCCGACCTGTCCGACTGTGACATCGTGATCGAGGCCGTTTTCGAGAACACCGAGCTGAAGCACAAGGTCTGGGCAGAGATCGAGGCAGCCGTGCCGGAGGATTGCGTGCTGGGCTCCAACACCTCCACCCTGCCGATCACCGAGCTGGCTACCGGCGTGAAGCGCCCGAAGGACTTCATCGGTATCCACTTCTTCTCCCCGGTAGACAAGATGCCGCTGGTGGAGATCATCAAGGGCGAGGAGACCTCCGACGAGACCCTGGCTGCGGCCCTGGACTTCACTGGCCAGATCCGCAAGACCCCGATCGTCGTAAACGACTCCCGCGGCTTCTACACCTCCCGCGTCATCGGCTTCTTCCTGAACGAGGCTATGCGCATGCTGGCTGAGGGCATCGACCCGGCCGTCATCGAGGCCGCTGGCCGCCAGGCTGGCTACCCGGCACCGCCGCTGCAGCTGCAGGACGAGCTGAACCTGAAGCTGGCCCGCAAGATCGGTTCCGAGACCCGCGCTGCCCAGGAGGCCGCTGGCCTGACCGTCGACGACGGTGGCGTGACCGAGATCGTGGACAAGATGCTGGACGAGTACGACCGCCCAGGCAAGCTCGAGGGCAAGGGCTTCTACGAGTACAACGAGGAAGGCCGCCGCACCGGCCTGTGGCGCGGCCTATGGGACGAGCTGGGTGCCGGCAAGGTGAAGGTCGCCGACGGCGAGTCCACCGTTGCAGGCTCCGGCCTGGAGACCGCCGCTACCGGCGCAGCCCAGAAGGCTGCTGCTGACTCCACCGGCGTATCCGCTGGCTCCAACGTTCCGGCTGACGCTCCGGCCTTCATCGACCTGGTGGAGCGCCCGCTGTTCGCCGAGGCTCTGGAGACCCAGAAGTGCATCGACGAGGGCGTGCTGACCTCTGATGCGGATGCCAACATCGGCTCCATCATGGGCATCGGCTTCCCGGCATGGACCGGCGGTACCCGCCAGTACATCAAGAACTACGACCGCCCGGCCGCCGCTACCCTCCCCGAGGGCAAGGTCGCGGACCGCGACGGTGGCGACTACCCGACCCGCGGTGTTGCAGGCTTCGTTGCCCGCGCTGAGGAGCTGGCCGCCAAGTACGGCGAGCGCTTCACCCCGCTGGAGTCCCTGAAGGGCTAGTTCTCAACTGGTTTCGCCCCCAGGGCATCGCCCAGAGCGAGAACGCTTTAAGCCCCCAACTCCCTTTGCGGATTACCTCCGCTGGAGTTGGGGGCTTAATTTATGCGCGGCTAGGGGCCCAGTGCCTAGCGCCGGGAGAGCGCTCAGCGCCTCCTCGAACGCCTAGCGCTTGCGGCTGTAGGCGAGGGCCACACCGCCACCGCCCAGTGCAAGCAGCATTCCCACGATGACGCTGTACCAGATCAGGTTGTGGCTCGAGTCGGACTCCTCGCTGTCCTTTTCCTCGGATTCAGCAGCCTGCTTGGAATTGTTTTCACTGTCCTCGTCTTGCGGATGGTCTTGCGGATGCGAAGCCTCCGAGAACTTCGGGCCGGGAATCTTCTCCCCCGTGAGCTCTGTGGTGAGCTCATAGGTGGCGGCCTCGTTCTTCACCTCTGAAAGGTCCCTGTGCTCGCCGCCACCCCAGCTGTTGTTGAAGAAAACCACGATGTACTGGTTCCCATCCAACCAAGATTTCCGCGCCGCAACATCGCTCGGTTGTTCCTCACCATCGCCCACCATGTTGCGATAGTTCAGCCTGGCGGCATGGCCGAAGGCAACGGACTGGCCCTCGGTGGCCGAATTGACGGATTTACTTTCCTGCAAAGAAGCTGCTTGTCGCACAGAGTTTAGGGTTTGTACCTGCAATTGAGAGATACGCGCCAGTTCCTCGTCAGGGGCCGTGAGCAACTTCATTCCACCCCGCAGCTTCTGCCCATACTCAGCGTTGATTTTGTACACGTGAGTTTCACCAGGCACGATGTCGGCCTTCACCGTAGACTTACCGTCCGCCTTGAGCTCCGTGGCGTTGTGGAACCACGTCCCCGGCTCTACCTTCTCCACGTCTTCGGCAGCTTGCGGGGAATCCTCATGGGAGAAGCTCTCTTCCTCGAAAGGCTCCGGAACACCATTGAGGTCTTCGTTCGCGAAGCGCTTGATGGTGACCTCCGCGGGAATTTCCTGCCCCTCGTACGGGCCACTCTTGCGCACTACCTTGAACTTGAAGTCACCTGCTGGACAGTCTTCGCCTGCCTGCTTCGTGGTGTAGGAGGAGAAGAAAGGCCCATTGGAATCGATGATCCCGGTGTCTCCGCTGCTGTCCAGGAAGCAGTTTGATTCCTCTACGTCCAGCTTGAGTGCGAAGTTGGACTTCCCCAACCCATCACCTTGAGAGGGCGGAGGCATCGTGGCCACGCTGAGCGCCAGACGCTCGCCTTCGGCGATGGGGGTGCTGAAGTACTCGGCGCCGTCCTCGTCCTCCCGGTCGCCACCGGACTTTTCACGCAGTTTCGTGGAGAACGTCTCCACATCCGCCGGCACCTTGGCTGCCGATGAGTAATCGTCGCCTCCGCTGATCTCCTCCGCTTCCGTCTCAGTGGTCTGGGCCGTGCGGGTAGTCAGCCGCTTCATGGAATCAGCCAAACTCACGGTGTCCTTGGCGTCCATGTACTCGCCGCCTCCGGCCTCGGCGATACACTCCAGCTCCTTGCGGGCCTTGGAATCCACCAGGAAGCCGACGGTGTTGATGGTGAGGTCAATGCCTTCCTTCTTCAGGTCCTTGGCGACCTCGCACACTGGTGGTGGGGCGCAGGTGTCCTCGCCATCAGATACCAACACGATCGAGCGCTCGCCGTCCTTTGGCAGCTCCTCGGCAGCTTGCCTCAGGGCCGGCCCCATCGGTGTGTGTCCAGAGGCCTCCACTTTGCCGACTTCTGCGGGAATCTTGGTTACGTTCCCTTTTTCCACTGGCAGCAGGGTTTTTACGTCCTTACAGCCGGCGTCGCGTTCTTCCGGCGAGTTTCCGACCTCCGTTCCGTAGACCATGAATCCCAACTCCGCGTCGCTGGGCACGGCCACAGAAAACATCTGCGCCGCGTCCTTTGCTGCGGCTAGGCGCGTCTGCCCGTCAGCGTCCGGAGTTTTCATCGACCCGGAAGCGTCCAAAATCAGCATCGTCGGCGGGATATTCTTACCCTCATCCTCGGCCCGAACTTCCTGTGCCGGTGGCACGACGATTGTCACCAGCGCCGCGATCAGCGCAACTGCGAATAGCAGCGAGCTTCTTTTAGCCATTGCTTAACACCCTTCGGTAATCCCTGCGGATCACCTTATATCGACCGGGAAACAATGGCAGGCTTTTTGAGGGTGGCTAGTCCTTAACCTCCGTCTTGTGCAGCTGGGCGTCTAGATCCTCCGGGTCCAGGTTCGCCTCGGAGAACGCACTGGTCAGCGGCAGGCGTAGTTCCAGGTCGGTGCCGGGGCACAGCTCGATCTTGCCCTCTTCCAGGGTGAAGTCCAGCACGTGCCCGCCGACGGTGCGCGAGTCGTCGATGAAGTGCACGTGGCATCCGGGGACGGAAATCCCCTTCTCGTAGACAGGCGTGCGGAAGCCCGCGATAATGCCCGTCACGTCGGTGAAGTGTTGCTCGGCGTCATCGTCCGTCGCCTCAACCATCGGCCGATAGGGCGGCTTCTGCTTCACGACCGTGCGGGTGACCACGCTGCTGAAGTGTCCGGTGATGCGGACGGCGTACATGTAGTTCGAGGAGGGCGTCATGCCGTCGATGAACTTCGATAGATCCGCGCGACGAATGTTTTCCGGGGCGCGACGGCGGATGCGCGGCACGAAGTTCGTCGCCACGGCATAGGGACTGCGGGTTTCCAGATCGGCGCGGGTGGCACTGCCATCGTGGCGCAGCTGGTAGCAAACGCCATCAATGATGACCATCTCGCCATCCAGCGCATCGAACGTCCCCAGCCCGAAGTTTCCCTTGCCCAGCAGCTCACCGACGGTCATCTCGCCGTCGTAGATGCCGTCCAGCAGGGCGGTCATCAGGGAGTTCTGGAAGATTGTGTGCCTAGTTACCGGTGAGTCGCTCATGCTCCCCATTGTTGCCGTGCTCGCTCGTCACTCGCTTTTCTTAGTGACGCCCCTCTCGCCCCAACCACCCCCAATATGGGGCGGTGGGGCCGAATAGGCTGCTGGCAGCCTAGCTGCCCTTCTTGACGGTGATGGTCCAGCCTGCGTCGGTGGTCTGCTCGAAATTCGTGACTTCATGGCCATCGGTGGCAGCCCACCGCGGGATGGCATCGGTGGCTTGGGTGCAGTCAAAGTCGATTTGCAGGGAGTCTCCGACGGAAAGGTCAGCCATCGCCGCCTTGGCGTCGATCAGAGGGAACGGGCACACCGCACCGAGGGTGTCGAGCTTATAAGTCCGGTCGCCGACCAATTTGAGGTCGCTATCTCCGCTGGCGCCTACCGATTCGGCGCTTTCCGCAACCGTGGCCTTGCGATCCAGCAGCAGGGTGCCCGTGGTTTGGAAGCCCAGCTGCGCCGCCATGGCCTTCTGCTCTGCGGCTGGCTGAGCGGTGCGTGCGGAAGACTGATCCTGGCCAGTCTTAGGGCTAGTTTCCTGGCCCGGCACCACATCCGTGGGCTTGAGCCACAGCTTGGCGGCTGCCCAGATGCCGATGGCGATAAACAGCAGCGCAACCCAGCCCTGGTAGCTGAACAGGGAGGTCTGCACCATGCCGTTGCCCACAGTGCAGCCGCCGGCAGCGGAGGCGCCCACGCCCATCAGCACGCCGCCGATGACGGAACGAACAGCCTGCTCGCCGGAGGGAACGCGCAGACGGAATTCACCAGATGCCTTGGCAGCGAAGAATGCACCCACCAGCAGGCCGAGCACCAACATGACTCCCCAGTCCACCGTATCTTCGCCGCTGACGAGGAACTTAGAGAGGTTGGACGATGGGCTGGTGATACCTAGTCCGTCGTTGCGGCCCGTCGCTGCCGACAGTGGCCATGCGAGCACACCCAGCGCACCGATGATGGCCGCGGTGGGATAGAAGTGCCAGGGCTTTTCCGCCAGCAGGTGCGCGAGGCCTGTCTTCTTCGACTTCAGGGTCGCCATCTTCGGCGCCCTAGCTTCCTGAGCGAGGAAGTGGCGGGTCAGGAAGCCAACCCCTAGCGCGAAGGGAATAACGAGCCACCAGACGGAGATCCCCAGAGACCCGTGGATGGTGGTGATGGGCAGCGTCCAGCTGCGCATCCCCTCGTTGAGAGCGTTAAGCGAGCCGCCCTTCATAGCTGCAGCACTGCCGGCATAAAAGATCAGCGCCAGCCACGAGCCGATAAGGCCTTCGGCGGAGCGGTACCAGGTGCCGGATGCGCAGCCGCCCGCCAGCACGATGCCCATGCCGAAAAGCAGGCCGCCCAGCACGACGGCGAGCGGTGCGAACTGCTTGTACTCGGGCGTAATCACTCCCGCAGTTGTGAGGGCGGCAAGGCCGACCGCGTGTACTGCGATGACGATGAGCAGGGCGGTGAAGCCTCGCCACGTCTTATTCAAGAAAATGTCGCGGATCATGCCGGTGACGCAGAACCTGCCGCGTTGCATGACCCAGCCGAGCACAGCACCTAATACCAATCCGGTGACAATCATTGAACCCCTACTCCAAACTAAAAGTGAACCGATCTGTTCAGTAGATTGCAGAAACCCTAGCCGTCTTTTAGATGTTTGTAAAGGCATATGTAGACCGTACAGTCTATTTTAAGAATCCATGAATCATTACAGGCCAGTTCAAGACACTGTTTTTATTTATTGATCCGGTAGACCATGCTGTCTGTAATGTCCTAGAAAAGGAAACAAATGTTAAGCAGCTCGCCCCCGTCATTCCTGGATCCATACTCCGCGCCATCCAGATTCCTGCATCGATAACGCCCGCGACTATCACTCATAATCCATCACCAATCTAAACCTATAAATGCTTGACTTTTGCAAAGGCATCGCTATAATAGGTGGTGGAACGCGACAGAAAAGCTTCTATTGCCGCCCCGATGATCCACTTTGGCGCCAAGATGACCGTCAAAACGGCGCTGAAGAAAATCGGTAGGCTTTGTGGCGACAGTTGCGAAGAACTGCCAACTAAAAACCCGAAACCAAGCCCCCAAGGAGGCACAGCATGTCCCTCATCAACACCGAGATTCTGGATTTCAAGAACCCCGCTTTCTTCAACGGTGAGTTCACCGAGGTATCCAAGGACGACGTCCTGGGCAAGTGGTCCATCTTCTTCTTCTACCCCGGCGACTTCACCTTCGTCTGCCCCACCGAGCTGGGCGACCTGGCTGACCACTACGAAGAGCTGAAGGGCATGGACGTAGAGGTTTACGCCGTATCCACCGACTCCCACTTCGTGCACAAGGCATGGCACGCAGAGTCCGAGCAGGTCGGCAAGGTTAACTACTACATGCTGGGCGACTCCACCGGTCAGCTGACCAACAACTTCCAGAACATGCGCCCGGGCGCCGGCCAGGCAGACCGCGCAACCTTCCTGGTCGACCCGGAGGGCAAGATCCAGTACATCGAGCAGACCGCCGAGGGCATCGGCCGTGACGCTTCCGAGCTGGTCCGCAAGGTCAAGGCCGCTCAGTACGTCGCAGCTCACCCGGGCGAGGTCTGCCCCGCCAAGTGGGAAGAGGGCGAAGACACCCTGACCCCGGGCATTGACCTGGTTGGCAAGATCTAACTTCCCCTTCCACTCCCCCGCCGCACCCAGGCGGGAAACCCACGGCGGGCCGGGCTTTCCACTTACGGATCCCGCCCGCCGTTTTTAGCGCCTTTAACTCACCAATAAACCCCATTCCCCGAAGAACCCCCGTGTGGCGCGCACCCCCTTAGGGTGGCGTCAATAAACAAAGAAAGAGAGCACCCCATGGCTAAGCAACTACTGGACGACAACCTGCGCAAGCAGCTCGGCCAGCTCGTCCCCCGCATCACCAAGGACATCGAGCTGGTGTACAGCCTGGACGACCGTTCGGCTTCCGAGGACCTGGAGAAGCTGCTGCAGGACATCGCCGAGCTGTCCGACAAGATCACCGCCCGCCGCGACGACGCGCACGAGCGCAAGCCCTCCTTCAGCATCGTCCGCACCGGCAGCGACATTTCCGTGGCCTTCGCGGGCATCCCGATGGGCCACGAGTTCAGCTCCCTGGTGCTGGCGCTGCTGCAGGTCGGCGGCAACCCGATCAAGGAAGACCAGGACCTGATCGAGCAGGTAGAAAACCTGGACGGCGACTACGAATTCGTCACCTACATGTCCCTGACCTGCCAGAACTGCCCGACCGTGGTGCAGGCGCTGAACACCATGGCGGTCCTGAACCCGCGCATCAAGCACACCGCGGTGGAAGGCTCGCTGTTCCAGGACGAGGTCAACGAGAACAATGTTCTGGCCGTGCCGACCATCTACCTGAACGGCGAAGAGTTCGGCCAGGGCCGCACCACCATCGAGGACTTCGTGCGCAAGCTGGACACTGGTTCCGCAGCGCGTGAGGCGAAGAAGCTGAATGAGAAGGACGCCTACGAGGTGCTGGTCGTTGGCCAGGGCCCGGCAGGTGCAGCAGCCTCCATCTACGTCGCCCGCAAGGGTCTGAGCGTCGGCCTGATCGGCGAACGCTTCGGCGGCCAGGTGCTGGACACGAACTCCATCGAGAACTTCATCTCCGTACCCTCCACCGAAGGCCCAAAGCTGGCGGCGGAGTTCGAGGAGCACGTCGGCCAGTACGACATTGACGTGGTGAAGGCCCAGGCTGCGACCGGCCTGACCCCTGCCACCGAGGAGGGTGGCCTACACACGGTGCACTTTGGGGATGACGCCACCCTGCGCGCCCGCGCCCTGGTAATCGCCACGGGCGCACAGTGGCGAACCCTGGGCGTTCCAGGCGAGGAGGAGTACCGCAACAAGGGTGTGACCTTCTGCCCGCACTGCGACGGCCCGCTGTTCAAGGGGAAGTCCGTGGCCGTGATCGGCGGCGGAAACTCGGGCATCGAGGCTGCGCTGGACCTGGCAGGTGTGGTGAAGCACGTGACGGTTCTGGAGTTCGGCGAGGCCTGCCGGGCGGATGACATCCTGATGCAGCGTGTAGAGGAAACCGCGAACATCGACGTGATTACCTCGGCAGCGACGACGGAGATCGTGGGCGACGGCAAGAACGTCACCGGCCTGACCTACACGGACCGCACTAACGACGAGTCGAAGTCGCTGGAGGTCGCGGGCGTGTTCATCCAGATCGGCCTGGTGCCGAATACCCAGTGGCTGGGCGAGAGTGGCGTGGAGCTGAACAAGATGGGCGAGATTGTGGTCGACGAGCACAATGCCACCAACGTCCCGGGAGTGTACGCCGCCGGCGACTGCACCGAAGTACCCTTCAAGCAGATTGTGATTGCCCAGGGTGCCGGCGCAAACGCTGCGCTGGGTGCGTGGCAGTACACGGTGACTGCGCCGAAGGCCTAGGGACTGCGTGCGCCGAAGGCCTAGCTGATCTGACTGCGCGGCGGGGCTGCAGCTGCCGCGCTGCGCGGCAGGGCTACAGCTACCGCGCGCCACATCAGCCCCATTAGCCCCACTGAACTATCTGCACCTCTCCAATATTGGAAATAGGGAGCAACCCAAGGGTGGCGAAGCGGGGTTTTGGCTCAAATGTCGCTAGAACGAGAATACGTTACTGCGAATAATTTGCATTACCGCAAAACCGCAGTTCAGAGGCCTGCAGCCGGTAAGGGGGCCATGGCGCATTGTTGCGCATTCCCGTTCTAACGACATTTCCGCCTCCGTAGCCCCACTTTCAACACCCCAGCACACCTCGATCCCCCTCGGC
>NZ_CALLDG010000051.1 GCF_937999985.1 uncultured Corynebacterium sp. | reverse complement strand
TGTACTGACCGGAGACGTTGATCGACGCGATCTGGCATCAGTCGACCATGTGCAGGGCGATTGATTCCTTGACCTGTTCGATGAACGCTCGAGCGGCGGGGCTCGGATTGAAAGATCCCCACGCGATGTACTCGGTCCGGCAAGGACCATCGACCACGGGAATGGCTCGCAGCGCTGGGTTGGCTGGCACACAGTCGACGGGCAGCAGGCAGACACCCAACCCGCGTTCGACGAGGGCGAGCATGAACTCGGTCGACATCGCCTCGAAGCCCACGCGGCGTTGAAGGCCTGCGGCAGCGAATGCCCGATCGCCTTGGAGCCTGCCCGGTGACCCGGCCGGGAAGTCAACGAACGTCTCGTCGGCCAGGTCGGCCAGGGCTAAGGTGCCCCTGTGTGCTAGCCGATGCTGTGACGCCATGACAGCGACGAGACGCCCTCGGGCGATCTCGTGCGCGGTGAGTCCGGACGCTGGGGTGACGTCGGCGTCCACGCCGAGGAATGCTACGTCGAGTCTCCCGCTACTGAGATCGCGCATGAACTCATTGCTTCCCCCGCTCCGCACGGTGAGATCCACGTGGGGATGGCTGGCGTGGAAGGCTGCGACGATGTCCGGCACGCTGACGGCTGTGACCGTCGGGATCACACCTACCGACAAGCTTCCGCGGACCTGGCCCACGGCCTCGGCGGCGACCGCCACGGCGCGGTCAGCGGCTGCGAGGCTGATCCGTGCTTCCGTGAGGAAGGCTTCGCCGGCGGGGGTCAGCTCGACCCGGCGGGATGAGCGCACGAACAGTGCCGTGCCGAGTTCCTTTTCGAGGGCCTTGATCTGGTGGCTCAGGGCTGACTGCACGACGAAGCAGCGTTCTGCTGCTCGCGTGAAGTTGCGTTTCTCGGCGATCGCCACGACGTACCTGAGCTGTTGGAGTTCCACCCAATCATGATAGCAGCTCATTGTTTGGGTGAGAACAATGTGTTGGACTCACTACTGGTGAGCGACTGATGATGGATGCATGAACACTTCTTCTCATCGGCGCCGCGGTTCGTTGCTGTGGACCTGTTTGACGGCGCTGGCCCCCGCTACGTGGGGGACGACATACATCGTGACCACACACCTCCTCCCAGCCGGGCATCCATTGTTTGCTGCGTTCATGAGGACGCTGCCGGCAGGGATCATCGCCTTGTGCCTGTCGAGGCAGCTGCCGCGCGGTTCATGGAGGTGGAAGAGCTTCGTGTTGGGCGGTCTGAACATGGCCGCGTTCTTCCCCCTGCTGTTCTTGTCGGCGCAGCGTCTTCCGGGCGGGGTAGCGGCCACGCTGAATGCGGTACAGCCCATCATCGTTGCCCTGCTGGCCGTGACTGTCCTCCACGAGCAACTCTCCGGATGGCGTCTGGGATGGGGTGTCGTGGGTGTCGTGGGCGTGGCCCTCGTGGTTCTCGGTCCAAGCGCTGCCCTGAACCCGGTGGGCGTGGTTGAAGGACTCGGCGGCGCAGTGGCCATGGCCACCGGCGTGGTCCTCACCAAGAAGTGGAAGCTCCCGGAAGGTGTCTCGCCCGTCGCACTGGCCGGTTGGCAGCTGACGTCCGCCGGCCTGCTGCTGGCGATCCCGGCGCTGCTGGTGGAGGGACCACCGCCGGTAATTCCTGTCCATGGCTGGCTTGGGTACGCCTGGCTCGGCCTGGTCGGAGCGCTGGTCTCCTACAGCCTCTGGTTTACCGGCATCCGACGACTTCCGGTCACGTCCACAGCCCTCCTGGGACTCCTCTCGCCGTTGGTCGCCGCCCTGCTCGGCGCCCTGATCGCGCATGAACACCTCGGAGCCGAGCAGTACCTCGGCTTCGCGATCGCCCTGGCTGCCATGGTCTGTGGCCAGCTCCCCGCCCCCACCAATTATCGAAAGGACAATTCATGAACATCACGATTCTCGGAGCCACCGGCATGGCCGGTACCGCGATCGCGCAGGAGGCCACACGCCGCGGCCACCACGTCACTTCCGTATCGCGCAACCCACCGGAGACCAACGACCCGCATACTACCGTCGCTCGTCTCGATCTGACAGATCTCGAGGCACCCCTGCAGCCCGTCCTGAACGACGCAGACGCCGTCGTGCTCGCCGTGCGCATGGCCCCCGGCGATGAGAGCAGTGTGGCTCCGCTGACCAGCCATGTCCTCGACCACGCCGCTGTCGCGGGGGTTCGGGTTCTGGTCGTAGGAGGAGCAGCGCCCTTACGCTCACCTCACGATCGGGAGTTGCGGGTCCTGGACGACCCCACCTTCGTGCCGCCCCAGTGGCGTGACGTCGCATCGGCCAGCCTCGACCAGTTCAACGCATGTACAGAACATCCGAACCAGAACTGGACCTACCTGAGTCCGTCGGCAGTCTTCGAGCCCGGACAGGGAACCGGCGCTTATCGCCGAGGCGGTGACACGCTTCTGATCAACCACGACGGTACGTCGCGGATCACCCCTGCGGACCTGGCCCTGGCCGTACTCGATGAGCTGGAACAGCCCAGCACCCAACGTCACTTCACCGCCATCGAGCAAGCAAAGGGTCTGGCCTAAAGCTAGCGGTTCACAGAGGAATCCTCGCTAACAACCGTGAGGGGGTCGAGTTATCGGCCCCCTCCGTCTATTCCAAGGGGACGCTCTTGCTCCACGCC
>NZ_CALLDG010000050.1 GCF_937999985.1 uncultured Corynebacterium sp. | reverse complement strand
CGGGCGCAGATATGAGGCAGCCCGAGCGCGGGCGGTTTAGCTTCCGTGGCGTAATACTGATTACTGTCGCATTTGTGCTGGTGACCCTGCTGGTCATGTACAGCATTCTGCATGGTCTGGGCGACGAGGAAGACACGCAGGCCACCGGTGAGGTCGCGGTTACCAGCAGCGACGACGGCGGCTCGGCCGGCGCCGAACACGGCGGCTACGATGGGCTGAAGTTCGGTTCCCTGCCCCCGGGCGGCAAGTACACGGAGAAGGGCAGCGGGAAGTTCCGCACCGCCGGCGAGCCCGGCAAGACCTTCGGCAAGGGGAAGAAGAAGTTCACCTACGTCGTGGAGGTCGAGACGACGCTGAAGTCCTCGGCCTACGGCGGTGACGATGCGTTTGCCGCGATGGTGGACGCCACCCTGGCCAACCCGAAGTCGTGGGTGGGCGATCCGCAGTACTCCTTCCAGCATGTGGACGAAAAGAAGCTGCCGAAGGGGAAGAAGCCGGATATGCGGATTCAGCTGACCTCGCCGGAGACCACCGCCGCGACCTGTGGAGATAGCTATGGCATTGAGACCAGCTGCAACTTCCCGGGCGAGGGGCGGGTGGTGCTCAACGAGGCGCGCTGGGTGCGCGGCGCCATCCCGTTCGAGGGGGATCTGGGCGCGTACCGGCAGTACATGATTAACCACGAGGTCGGCCACGGCATCGGGCACAAAGCACACGTGCCGTGTTCCAAGGATGGCGCGCTGGCGCCGATCATGATGCAACAAACCATCAGCCTGAACAACGCCGAGATCTATAAAATCAACCCAGACAAGGCCTTCAAGGACAATCCGAACACCTGCAAGGCAAATCCGTGGGTGTTCCCGTTTGGGTACAAGAACAGCAAATAAGCGAGCACATGATCAACGAAGATTCTCACAGCGACTTCAACTCCCCGCCGCCGGCGCACATCCTGGCCAGCTTTCAGGTGCCCTCGGCGCACCCGGTACTGCTGGAACAGGAGTGGAGCCAGGGGTGGCGCTGTGACCGGGCGGTGATCTCCCGGACGGACGAGCCGGCGCGGGCGGCGTGGATCGCCAAGATCATGTCGAAGGTGCGCCCGGCGGGAGTGTCCATGTCGCGACCCATCTTCTCCTCCGACGGGCGCTTTAGCGTGTCCGGTTGGCGGGCGCGGACTTTCATGTCCGGCCACCAGTCGCCACGCTTCGACGAGATGGTGGCGGCCGCCTTGCGGCTGAATGAGGCCCTGCGAGGCGAGAAGAAGCCGACGTTCCTGGCACCGCCCGTGGCGGGGAAGAAATGGAACGAGCACGACCTTTTCGCCGCAGCGGACCAGGCCGCATTCGCAGAGGATCCGGCGGAATGGGTCACCCCAGTGCTGGCACCCGAGAGCGTGCCGCGGGAGGATGCGGCCGCCGCTCTGGTGAAGGCCGCAAACCTTGCCGAGCTGCGCGAACCGATCGTGGAGGATGACCAGCTAGTGCACGGGGACATCGCCGGATGCACCATCTTCGACGGCACCGCCGACCCCATTGTCACGGATCTTTACCCAGCGTGGCACCCGGCCGCCTGGAGCGTCGCCCTGCTGATCGTGGACACGATGGCTTGGGGCAACGCGCCGGATGCCCTGTTGGACCGCTGGGCGCACCTGCCCGACTTCACGCAGCTGGTGCTGCGGGCGGCGATGTATCGGCTGTTCCTGCACGCCATGCTGCCGAACTCCCAACCGGAATCTTGGGAGGGACTGGCGCGCGTGGCCGACGTCGTGGCGGCCTGGGTGGCTAAGCGGGAAGGCTAGCCGCCGCCCATAATCGAACACGAAAAAGGTGTTCGGCGGAAGGTTGTCCGGGGCGCATGACAGACTTAGAACCATGGACCACGACAGCCTAAAAAGCCCCCACAACAACCCACCCCTAAACCCCAACCACGATCTTGAAAAACGCCTCGGAGCCAGCGGTAAACCGAAGGTACGGCTGGGGCAGCCCACGGATGGGATCCAGCCAACGGAGGTTTTCGACGGCCTGGCCGGAGCCCTGGTCGAGGGGGCGGCGCAGGTGGATTACGCCCGGCCCTACGCGGTCCTCGGCGGGCCGGGCACGGGCAAGACGTCGCTGCTGATCTCTGCGGCGCGGGACTTCCTGCTGCAAGGGGGATCGGCGTCCGAGATAATGTTCTTCGCACCGTCGAAGGAAGCGGCGACGGCCGTGCGCGCGGCGTTGTACCAGCGCATGGCGGGGGAGGGCGACTACGCTGCGTCCGGCACGTTTGTGCGTTCGGTGCACTCGTGGGCCTTCGCGTTCTACCGCAGCGTGCAGACTCTGCGCGGGCAGAAGCAGCCGCGGCTTATCACGGGTGCTGAACACGACATGCAGATCCGCGAGATCCTGCGGGGCACCGAGGAGGACGGTAATCGGTACTGGCCCGCCAACGTCGTACCCGCGCTGAGCTACGCGGGCTTTGCCCAGCAGCTGCGTGATCTGCTGCTGCGTGCCACCGAGCGTGGTCTGTCGGCTAAGCAGTTGCAGCAGCTAGGGGTCGAACACGACCGGCCGATGTGGGAGGCCGCGGGGTGTTTCCAAGAGGAATACCAGCAGGTCCAGCGCCTTAGCCGTTCGGAGAGCCTGAATGCCTCCGAGCTGCTGCACGCGACCTTGGCGGCCTTTGAGAAGCCGGAAGGCGAGCAACTGGTCGAGCGGCAGCGGGAGAAGGTGAAGCTGCTGCTGGTCGACGATGCGCACAACCTGGACCCGGCCTCCGCCCGGCTGATCGAAAGCTTCATGGTGCCGGGAACCCGGACCCTCATCGCAGGCGATCCGGACCAGTGCGTTTTCCACTTCCGAGGCGCGGACGAGGCCTTCCTGGACTCCTACTCGCAGAACCCGGACCACCGGGTGGTTCTGAGCGCTTCTTATCGTTTGACGCCACCTGCGGCCCAGTCCGTGAACGCCCTCCGTAGGCACTTGGGCGCGCAGCCGAGCCGCGTGGAGCTACGCTCTGCCGGTGCGGGGGAGGGGACAGGTGGAGGTTCCGCAGGCGCCGAGGCCGTGCAGGTGACGATCACGCCAACGGAGACCGCGGAGCGGCTGAAGGTTGTGGATGTGGTGCGGCGCGCGCACATCGAACAGCAGGTCGCGTGGGACGACATCGCGGTGATCGTGCGCGGGACCGGCAGCATCGCGCGGGTGCGCAGGACGCTGATGGCCTACGGC
The DNA here is from genome assembly GCF_937999985.1 of uncultured Corynebacterium sp. Taxonomy (GTDB): domain Bacteria; phylum Actinomycetota; class Actinomycetes; order Mycobacteriales; family Mycobacteriaceae; genus Corynebacterium. Next base: position 1,314 of record NZ_CALLDG010000050.1, on the reverse strand, counting down.
GTGCCGGTGAAGGTGGACCCGACCTCCGTGGTGCTGGCGGAGCAACCCCTGGTGCGGATGCTGCTGCTGGCCGCAGAAGCGAGCTACCGGAATCTCACTGTCGCGGAAATGCACACTGTGCTGGAAGGCAGCGTGGGTGGCGCGGACCCGGTGATGGTGCGCCGCGTACACCGCGCGGTGGCGCTGGCAATCCGCTCCGCGCAGATGGCCGGGCAGCCGCTGCGAGCTCACGAGGATGGCAGGCCCTTCCAGGCCGCGGACTACGTCACGGAGCTGCTGAACCACCCTGACGATCCGGACAATCAGTGGATTCTTAGCCACTGCGGACCCCGCGAGCAGGTGGTCATCCAGCGCGTATCCGCCGTGCTAGAGGCCGGGCGGCAGGCTTGGAAGAACCGCCAGGGCACGGAGATGGTGCTGTGGAAGATCTGGCAGGCCACCAAGCTGGACATGCACTTGCGTGCGCAAGCGCTGAAGGGCGGATCGCTTGGTGCGCAAGCCGACGCGGACCTGGACGCGGTCATAAGCCTGTTCGACATTCTGGGCGACTTCGCGGAGCGTAACCCGCATGCGCAGGTGGAGAGCTTCGTGGAGAACCTCCGCGCCCAGAAGGTGCCCACCGGCGGACGCGACCAGCGGGGCGTGCGCGCCGGGGCAGTAGAGATTCTGCCCGCCCACGCGGCTGCAGGGCGCCAGTGGAAGGTGGTGGCCATCGCCGGAGTGCAAGAAGGCGAATGGCCGACCGGACCGACCGTCGGCGGGCTTTTCGGCCAACTGGAGCTGGTGGATTTGCTGGACCGGGGGATCGACCCGAGCGTGCCGGTGACGCGTATCAACGATGCCATCGAGGAGGAACGCAGGCTCTTCCTGTTGGCCCTCAGTCGCGCGACCGACAGTGTGCATGTGACCTGCGTGCGAAACTCCGGCGATGAGGCGCTGGTGCCCTCCCGATTCATTGCCGAGATGGACGTGGAGCCCACGGAAATGGCCACAACCGACGAGGCGGAAGCTGCCGCGGGGAGCAAGGTCTCCGGGGCCGGGGCGGGCGCGCTGCCGCGCGTGCTGGCCATCGAATCGCTGCTGGCGGAGCTGCGCGATGCCGTCACCGACCCCAACCGGCCCGGCCACGAACGGCGTGCGGCAGCACGGAATCTGGCCAAGATGGCGCAGGCCGGAGTGCACGGTGCAGCCCCCGAAGACTGGTGGGGCATGGCGGAACCCTCCACGGACGCGCGCGTGCTGGCCGGCGACAAGATCCGATTGAGCCCCTCCAAGCTGGAGAGCTGGAGCACCTGTGCCTTACGTGCGTTCCTA
>NZ_CALLDG010000049.1 GCF_937999985.1 uncultured Corynebacterium sp. | reverse complement strand
TTGCGGGCATCCATCTGCGCGGTGATGCGGTGGAGATGGTAATGGTCAAACCCGAGGGCAAGTACCGCGCGAACGGCTTCACTAGCGAATCCTTGCCCACCGTGTGCCGGGTTCAAAACCCACCCGATCTCGCCCTGGCGGTGCTCCTTGTCTGTAAGCCACAGTGCGACGTCTCCTATGGGGGTGCCGTCATGCTCGATGACTAGCGCAAGTGCAGCAGCCTCACCATCAAGGTCAGTTTTTGATAGCCGCTCCACGAGCTTGTCACGGGTAACTTCCACAGTCCATGGCTCGTCCAACAGGTAACGAGCAACGCCAGGTTGCGAGTACAACTCGTGAAGCCATGCGACATCGCCCATCTCATGCAGACGGAGTCGAAGTCGTTCTGTCACCAACGGCCACTGGGCGACGGTCACGAGATCGCGCTGGTAATGGAACAACTCCTCGCGCTGCCCTGCGGGCGTGGTCCCTACGCCTCGTCCGGTCTCGCGGAATCCCGCCGTCGTCAAGCAGTGCTGGGAGGCCTTGTTTTCCGGAAGCGTGCGTGCCGTCAGGGTTCGAAGTCCACTGGTGCGCGCAAAGCGTGATGCCAGCTCCAAGCCCCGACGGGCATGCCCACCTTCTCGCGCACCGGGATGAATCCAGAACCCGACCTCGGCAGCATCGGAGCTGACATCAAAGAGAACCATGGAACCCACGAACTGGTCGGTCTCGGCGTCGGCAAGCGCAAGGACTGCCAACGTGCCGGAAGAGAGGCCTGCTGCGACCTCGTCACAGATCATCCGTCGCACGGACTCGGGGGTGTAGTCAGGTTCAGGTAGGTGAGCAAAGCGCCGCACAGCTCCATCTTTGGTGCCTGCTGCATACGCATCTGCGTCCAGTTCGGAGAGAGGGCGCAGGCAAGTGTTCTCAAAAGTGATCGGAAGGTTGGTGGCATCCAGCATGTCCCAAAACTAACACAGTTCGGATAGGTGGTTCAAGCAGGTTTAGCTAGGCTGGTGTGGTGAGTTACTGGGAACATCGAAAGCCTGTGCAGCGTCTCCGCGCCGTGGATATTGCGGAGGTTGCGAGAGTATCGGTAAGGCTGTTGGACGAAGGTGGATTGAGGGCTCTCACCATGAGAGCTGTGGCGCAACAGGTGGGCGTCGCCCCAGCTAGCTTGTACTCCCGCGTGGAGTCAGTCGACGACTTATTCGACCTCGCCCTCGATACAGCGCTTGCAGACGACCCCGCAATGTCCGAGTCGATCAGCAACGCCGACCTGCCCACCCTGATGCAGGCTTTCTTTACGCACCTCACGACCCACCGGTGGGCCGGTCAAGTCATCGGCATGCGCGCCCCCAGAGGCCCTGCTTACCTGGCGCTTTCTGAGCGCATGTGTGTCCTGCTTGAACGAGAGGGCGTCCCGGATCCGTTGGGAACTGCCTACCGGCTATCAAACCTAGTGATCGGCGCCGCCCTGACGGCCCCCATGGCGCCCGACGAAAAGCGTGTTGCCATCGACCCCGAACAAGCCCCAACTTATGCGCGCCTCCACGCGGCGCACCACATTAGCCCACAAGAAATCCTCTCCGAGGGTATCAAGAAACTTTTGTCTTGACGGAACCATCCCATTTCGGGCAGAGGCAGTGCGAGGAATACTTAGAAATGGCGAGAGGAGGCTCAGTTGGGCCAGTTGTGGAGTGGCTGGGCTAGGGATTACTCGACTGCCCCCCCTTTTTTTGTTTTGCACCCCTAAGGGGTGCGGAATTTAGTTAAGCTCGGTGGGGATGAATCTGAAAGGCTTTCAGTTAGACACCTTCCTAGCTTTAGTGATGGCTCTCAGCTCGGCGGCGTTCCTCGCGTTGGGACGCATGCTCTTCGGCGCCCTTGGGTGGTACATGTTCGTGACTATCCCCCTTTCGTTTGTGTTCGCCGGCGGGCTCTACGTTCTTTGGAAGATTCCAGTGCGTATTGACGTGGAGGATTCTTCGGGGGTGTCGCACAAGGTTTTCGGCTGGCGAGAGTCGTGGGCTTTCATTATTGTCAGCGCGTTCTTGGTTCTAACAGGCTTTTTTCTGGTGGATTTCACCGATGTCGAAGAAGATACGAAATCTATGTTCACGGTGCTTGTCGGGCGGCGAGCGAACAAAATATCTGAAGTGCTTTGTTTGCTCAGTTTTGTGGGTGCGGTCGTGTCTTACATTGTGGCGCTAGTCGTTGCGATAAAGGGGCGGAAAACGTCGGAGGGCTAACTGCGACGGGTTTTCGTGCATTATCGGATACGGGGACTGGTTCTGTCGTCCGATGTTGCGGCAAGGGAAGAATAACCGCTGAATTAAAGTATTGATGTCAATGCAGACCGAGTGGTCTACTTTGTGGCATGACATTGATTGACTCTCGCACCCCATATCGCCCGACCGTTCGCGCTGCGGAACCAAATCTTCGCACGGAACACTTGACCACCTGCAGCGTGGACCCCACCGATCCTGCGCAGCTGCGCCGCGCGTTCGCACACGTCCCTACTCCGTTGGCCACGGCCGCGGCCGTCATCGACGGCCAGCCTGTAGGGATGGTTCTGGGATCCTTCGTGGTTCACAGCCTGGAGCCTGCGCTGGTTAGTGTGAGCATCCAAGCTTCCTCGCGCACCTGGCCTCTCTTGCGTGATGCTGGCCGTATCGGACTCAGCGTTCTGTCCGAACATAACCGCCACGTCATTGACAACTTCTGCCGCCCTTCCGATCAGCGCTTCGATTCCCTCGACTACTTCACGGTTGGTCAGGCGATTCTCTTCCCGGATGCTTCGCTCCACATCACCGCAGAAATCGTCGAAGAAATCACGGTTGGCGACCACACTATGGCTGTTCTGCAAGTTGTCGACCTTAGTCACCGCGTGGGCGCGGGGCTCGACAGGCCGCGTCCACTGGTGTTCCATCAATCGGAAGTGACTACCGCGGCCGCGTAGTCCACTGATTTTCTGGCCAAATACCCATGTGGGGGTAGGAAGCTAGGCGAATTATTTGCTTAATTATTTATGTGAAGTCCAGGGGGTTTGCCGGACTCATAGGTTTGCGCGACCGTATTGAAAACGTTGTTTCATTAAAATATTCGCGCAGGTTTGTATCGTTGAAGATGTATCGATTTCCGAAAACCGGAGCGTACAGCGCTTGCGGCTAGCACCCAGCGCATTTTTGATCGAGAAAATTTCCGATCCAACTAATCGAGATTCTTCGAGGAGAGATTTCGCCGATGACCCAGTCCACCGGCTCCAGCGACACCAGCATCGACCTTTTGTGGCTTTCCGAGCCCGACATGATTGAAGCGGGGGTGACGGATTCCGCTCGATGCGTCGACGTTATGGAGGAAACCCTGATCCTGCTGGATAAGGGCGACTACCGAATGGCCGGCGCATCCGCTAACTCCCACGGCGCGCAGGTGAACTTCCCGGACAACCCCGAGCACGAAGGTATGCCCGCCAACGGCCCCGACCGTCGCTTCATGGCTATGCCCGCATACCTCGGCGGCCGCTTCAACGGCGCAGGCGTGAAGTGGTACGGCTCCAACGCGGAGAACCGCGCCAACGGCCTGCCGCGCTCCATCCACGTCTTCGTCCTCAACGATGCCGTCACCGGCGCCCCGAAGGCCATCATGTCGGCCAACCTGCTGTCCGCGTACCGCACTGGTGCAGTTCCCGCTGTGGGCGTCAAGCACCTCGCCGTAGAGAACGCAGAGACCGTAGGCATCATCGGACCGGGCGTCATGTCCCGCACCATCCTGGCCTCCTCCATCACCCAGCGCCCCAGCATCAAGACGGTAAAGATCAAGGGCCGCAGCGCCGGTTCCACCGAAAAGGCAGCACAGTGGATCCGCGACCGCTTCGAAAACCTGGACGTCCAGATTGTCGACAGCGAGCAGGAGGCCATCGAGGGCAGCGACATCCTGATCGCCGGCACCTCCACATCCCCGGACGGCCCGCAGGCCTTCCCGTACTTCAAGCGCGAGTGGCTCAAGCCCGGCGCGCTGGTGCTGTGCCCCGCAGCGGCCCGCTTCGACGACGACTTCATCAAGTCCGACGAATCCAACCTGGTGCTGGACTACGACGGCCTGTACAAGGAATGGTTCCAGGAAAACGGCCCGGACGTCACCTACGAGCGCCTGCTGGGAATCCCCGGCAACCGTTGGTGGGACATGGTCGAGGAGGGCACCCTGCCGAAGGAGAAGCTGCACAATATCGGTGCCATCGCTGCAGGTAAGGCTCCAGGCCGCGCGAACGACGAGCAGATCTTCTTCTACTCCATCGGCGGCATGCCCGTCGAGGACGTTTCCTGGGCCACCGAGGTGTACGAAAACGCCCTGGAGAAGGGCATCGGCACCAAACTGAATCTCTGGGACACCCCGGAGCTAACCTAGGAGCCTGAACGAACCATGGAGTTCAAAAGCATCGACCAGGTTATCGACTTCATTAAGTCGGAAAACATTCGCTACCTGGACATTCGCTTTACCAACATGTTCGGCCTGGAACACGGGCTGACTGTCCCGGCTCGCGAGCTAACCCCCAAGGCGGCGGAGGACGGCTTCGCCTTCGACGGCTCCTCCATCCCCGGCTTCTCCACCGTGGATAAGTCGGATATGACGCTGATCCCGGACCCGACGACCGCCTACGTAGACCCGTTCCGCGACCACCCCACGCTGAACATGCAGTTCTTCGTGCAAGACCCGCTGACCCGCCAGCCGTACCGCCGCGACCCGCGCACCATCGCGCGCAAGGCGGAAAACTACCTCAAGGAAACCGGTGTGGCGGACACTTGCTCGATCGGTGCGGAGGCGGAGTTCTACGTCTTCGATTCCGTCCAATACGCCTCCGACACCAACATGTCCTTCCACCGCGTGGATTCCGACGAGGGTTGGTGGCGCTCCGGCGAGGAGACGATGATGGACGGCTCGCCGAACCGAGGTAACCAGATCCGCATCAACGACGGCTACTTCCCGGTCGCCCCGTACGACAAGACCATCCCGGTGCGCGACGACATTGCGTACAACCTGGAGAAGGTCGGCTTCGAGATCGAGCGCTTCCACCACGAGGTCGCCACCGGCGGCATCCAGGAGGTCAACTATCGCTTCGATACTCTGCTGGCCGCCGCTGACGACCTGCAGACTTTCAAGTACGTGGTGAAGAACACCGCCGAGCAGCACCGCAAGACCGCCACCTTCATGCCGAAGCCCCTGGCCGGTGACGGTGGTTGCGGTATGCACGCCCACCAGTCGCTGTGGAAGGACGGCAAGCCGCTGTTCTACGACGAGACGGGCTATGCGGGCCTGTCCGACATGGCGCGCTATTACATCGGTGGTCTGTTGCACCACGCCCCGGCGGTGCTCGCCTTTACGAACCCCACCGTTAACTCTTATCGACGCCTATATTCCGGCTTCGAGGCACCCGTCAACTTGGCCTATTCGCAGTCCAACCGCTCGGCGGCCATCCGCATTCCGCTGACCGGCGATAGCCCTGCGGCCAAGCGTATTGAGTTCCGTGCGCCGGATCCGTCCTCGAACCCCTACCTGGGCTTCGCAGCTCAGCTGATGGCAGGGCTGGACGGCATTCTGAACCGCATCGAACCGGGCGAGCCGACGGATAAGGACCTCTACGAGTTGCCGCCTGAAGAGGCGAAGAAGGTGCCGAAGGTCCCGCACTCGCTCGAGACCGCCCTGGCAGCAATGGAGGAAGACCACGACTTCCTGACCGCCGGGGGAGTCTTCGACGAGGACTTCCTGCAGGCCTATGTGCGCCTGAAGTACGAGCTGGAGATCCAGCCGCTGCGCCAGGGGCCAAGCCCGAAGGAGTTTGAGCTGTACTACAACGTGTAGTTAGCTGCGCGCTACGGCGCGGAGCTGGTCACGCGCTAGAGCGCGAAGCTAGTTGACTAGCGCCGCGTCCAGGTGCAGAAGCGGTAACGCAGGGGCCGCTCGGGATTGACCTCTTGGTCGACCGGGTGGCCCTTTAGCGATTCCTGCCACTCCTC
>NZ_CALLDG010000048.1 GCF_937999985.1 uncultured Corynebacterium sp. | reverse complement strand
CCGGGACGATCTTCGCTTACGGCTGGTTGGTGCTCATCATCATCGGCCTGGGCGCGGTGGTATGGAGCTTCGTGCCTTTCCGCGGCACGCTGTTCCTTAATGGTCTGCCGAGTTCGGACTACGGCGTGCCTCCAAAGGGTCGGCCGAGCGGCACTCCGAACCCGCTCGTCAATGGCGCTGCCACCGCCGCTACTTCTGCCACCGGCTCTAACAATGGCCCTAACAATGGAAAGGAACTGTCATGACCGGCCCCGCAATTCTCCTGATGGCCCTGTTCATTATCGTGATCTGGGGTGGGCTCGTTGCAGCGATTCTTATGCTCGCGAAAACGGATGACGCCACCACCGGCGAGCTGGGATCCGCACCCGGCACGGACAACGAGTCTCTACTCCAGGTGAACACATCCTCCGCGGCGCGTTAAGCCGCTGATAAACACGCCCCGGGGTGCGTCATAAACTCCCGTTTTGGACCTGCGTGAGGCAGAATAGGGAGAATGAACTCCCAGAACCCCCACGACAGGTCCTTTCCTCGTAAGGATGGCCGTGATTTTGCAGACTTTATCGCGGGTTCCCATCGAATGGATACGGAAAACATCCCAATACCGGGCGACGATAGAGACGAAGAGCGCCTCGGCCATGGCCAATTCGCTGACGAACCGCAGGCAGCCAAGCACCCAACCGTAAGCCCCGACTCCCCCGAGGCCGAGCTGGTCGAGGACAAGCGAGCAGAAACTGCCCCCACCGTGGAGGAAAAGGGGGACTCCTACGTCCAGGAGCGCAACACCGCCCGCGCCACAACAGGCATGGAGAAGCCACTGGATGAAGATCACGAGCCAGACGGAGAAACGGAAACTGACGATCGTCCTGGGCTTCGCTCGCACGCCGCAAAGGTCAAGAAGAAGGCCAAGAAGCCCGCTAAGAAGTCTCCTATCGATGAGGAGCTAAACCCTGAACTGCGCGACCGCGCGGAGGTCATCGGCACCACCGGTCGCTGGTTTGCGGGCTGGTGCTTGCGCTTTATCATCATCGCCGCGGCGCTATACCTGGGATTCCAAGTTTTCGGCAAGCTCTGGGCCGGCATTCTGCCGGTCTGCCTGTCGGTGATCGTATGTACCGTGCTGTGGCCGGTCGTGCGCCTGCTCCGCAAGTTGAAGATCCCCAACAGCTTGGCTGTGCTAATTTCTATCCTGGGCTTCTTCGCCCTCATCATCGGCACCTTCGCTGCCATCGCACCCAGTGCTGTGGACCAGGGTAAGACGATCGTCAACCAGGCCAGCGACGGCATCGGCCGGATCCAGGACTGGCTGCAAGGACCCCCCGTGAACTTGCAGGAAAGCCAGTTCAACGATGGTGTCCAGCAGATCACTGACTGGCTGCAGAACAAGTCCGGCGACATCGCAACGAGCATTGCCGCCTTCGGCACGGAAACCGCCTCCTTACTGGTCACCCTCTTCGTGATGCTGGTTCTGACGTTCTTCTTCTTGAAGGACGGAGAGAACTTCCTGCCGATGCTGCGCCGTGTGACGGGCCGCCGCGTCGGCTGGCACCTCACTGAGGTTCTGACTCGTTGCTGGAACACCCTGGGCGGCTTCATCCGCACCCAGGCCATCGTGTCCGCCATCGACGCCATCTTCATCGGCCTGGGCCTCGTCCTGCTGAACGTGCCGCTGGCCGGCCCGCTGGCTATCCTGACATTCTTCGGTGGCTTCATTCCCATGGTCGGTGCGTTCGTCGCCGGTGCCCTATCCGTGTTGATCGCACTCGTGGCAGTTGACTTCAACACCGCCGTTTTGGCGCTGCTTCTGGTTATTGCAGTCCAGCAGCTGGAGGGCAACATCCTGCAGCCGGTGCTGCAGTCCCGCGCGATGAACGTCCACCCCGTCATCATCCTGCTGTCCGTCACCCTGGGCTCCACCCTGTTCGGCATCATCGGCGCCTTCCTGGCCGTGCCCTGCGCCGCTATGATCGCTGTCATCCTGCGATACATGGGCGACCTGACGGACCTCGCCACGGGCGAGAAGACCTCCCAGGATATCGAGTTTGCTACTACCGCCGGTTCCCTCACGGGCGAACAGTCGGAGCGTGCCGCCCAACGCTGGCAGGAACTGCGCAAGGCGATGATGTTGAATAGCTCCGACAAGACTGATTCTGCCGATTCCTCCAAGACCACGACCGCCACGGCGGTCAGCGACGATCCTGCGGACGATCCTGCGGAGGCGGCGGCCGACGGAGGCGAAGGGGCGTCACCCCTCAGTGACAAGAGGGCACGGATCCGCGGTAGGGTGCAGTCAATCTATAAGTCCCTCCGTGGCAATAACGAGTAGAGCGAACCAAAGAAGTAGCATTACCCCGTGACCGAAAGCAGCCGACACAGAAGCAACAACCGCTCCGTACACCGTGGCGTACGCAGCCGCGGCATGGCTGAGGTGGCGCATGATGATTCACCGGCGCACTGGTTCCCCGTCTGGGCACCCGCACTGGTGATGCTGGCCATCGTCTTCACCGGCCTAGTGCTCGCCAATGGCGATACCACGATCCCGACCCTTTTCTTCGGACTCTTCGCAGTCGGGATGATTGCCTCTACCATCTTCGTCGAGCCGCGCGGGCTCTTTATCACCGTCGCCTCGTTCCCGCTGTTTTACCTGTTCGGGTCGCTTTTGATTGGCTGGTTCAGTTCCGGAAGGGCGACGATTGCCAGCCGAAAGACGAAGGTCATCACCTCTATCTACCCCGCCATCGAGCACTACCTTTGGCTGCTGATCCCCTTCCTCGTTGCGGTGGGCATCGCGGTTTTCCGCTGGTGGAACTTCCGCGAGTCCCTCACCCGCAAGGCCGCAAAGCTGGAAATGCAGCGCCGTCGTCGCAGCGAATCCGACCGCAGCAACATTGAGACCTACGGTCGCGCACAGGAGCGTTCGCATGCTCGGAGCCACGCACGCAGGAGTGCTCGTTCTTTTGATGACGCCCCCAGCTACGAACCGCGGAAGCGTTCAGAGCGGACGGCACAGCGTGAGCGGGTGGAACGAGCAGAACAGCGGGAGCGCCATCGCAGTAGTGACTCCCGGCGCATAGGCCGCATCCCGCGGGGCGGGGATTCCGTCCCAGCCCCCTATCAGGAAAGCGCCACCAAGGATCTCGATAGGGACGAAGAGTTCCTGCGTTTCGATGATCGCTCTCGCACTGAAACCTCCCGTACCAGTGCCAAGCGGGTAACGCGCAGCTCCTCGGAGCTGCGCGACAATGCCCAGCGCCGCCGGGTCCCCTTCCCGGAGCGACGCATATCCCCCAAGCGCTACCTCGACGACGAGCGCGACTAAACAGACGGGAATCAACAGGGTTAGAGGGGGGTAGGCCCTTGGACTAGCCCTAGGTCTCCCCCCCCTCCCTCAGCGTTTTACATCGCGTTTTACTTCTGGGTGCGCGGCGGACGCAGCTCGCGCGGCAGGGAGAAGATCAGGTCCTCCGTGGCGGTGGTGACTTCCTCCACTTCGCCATAGCCCTTCTCCGCCAGCAGCTCCAGCACACCGCGAACGAGGATCTCCGGGACGGATGCGCCTGAGGTCACGCCGACGTGCGTCACGCCATTCAGCCAAGCGGGATCGACCTGCTCTGCGTAGTCCACCAGGTGGGCATCCTGCGCACCGTGCTGCAGGGCAACCTCCACCAGGCGCTTGGAGTTGGAGGAGTTCTGCGAACCAACCACGATCATGAGCTCCACCTTCGGCGCGATGGCCTTCACCGCGACCTGGCGGTTCTGGGTGGCATAACAAATGTCGTCGGAGGGCGGGTCCTGGATGTGTGGGAACTTCTCACGCAGCAGCTTCACGGTGGTCATCGTTTCGTCCACGCTCAGGGTGGTCTGGGAGAGCCACACAAGCTTGGTATCCTCCGGGAAGTCCAACGCATTCACGTCGTCCTCGCCGTCGACCAGGTGGACAACATCCGGGGCTTCACCCGCGGTGCCCTCGACCTCTTCGTGGCCGTGGTGGCCGATCAGGATGATCTGGTATCCCTGCTTGGCGAAGCGAGTGACCTCGTGGTGAACCTTGGTGACCAGCGGGCACGTGGCGTCAAAAGTCTTCAGCTCGAGCTGGCGTGCCTCCTCGTGCACCGCGGGCGATACACCGTGCGCCGAGAACACCACGTTGGAGCCGCGAGGAACCTCCGAGGTCTCGTCTACGAAGATCACGCCGCGATCCTCGAAGGTCTTCACAACGTGCTTGTTGTGCACGATCTCCTTACGCACGTACAGCGGCGCACCGTGCTTTTCCAAAGCCTTCTCGACGGACTCGACGGCGCGGTCGACTCCGGCGCAATAACCGCGCGGGGCAGCTAGATAAACCTTCTTAGTATCGGCAGTTGCCTCGGTAGTTGGGGTACTCATGTGCCCCATCGTAATGGAAGTACCTGGCAGTGCCCATCCCCTGCCCATCCCCTGCCCAACCACTGCTCAGCCCTCTACCCAACCCCTGCCCAACCACTGCTCAGCCACTGGTGTCCGAGCCGTCATTTAGAATGCTTAACCATGAGTGTTCCAAACTCCCCTGAGGCCCCGTGGGCGGTCGGGCAGCTAAACGACCAGGTGAAGAACTGGATCCAAAGGTTGGGGTTCATCTGGGTAGAAGGCCAGGTCACGCAGGTAAACATGAAGAGTACCTGGCGGTTTTCCTACATCACTCTGCGCGACGTGAACCTGGAAGCTTCGGTCTCCCTGACCGTGGAGACGAGCGCGCTGAAGAACCTGGCCACGCCAGTGAAGGACGGCGACCGCATTGTCGTGCACGGCAAGCCGTCGTTCTATTCCAAGCGCGGCAGCTTTTCCCTCTGGGTCACGGAAATCCGGCAGGTCGGTATCGGCCAGCTACTCGCGCAGATCGAACGGCTGAAGAAGGCCATGTTCGCCGAGGGACTTTTCGATCCCCGCTTGAAGGCTCCCCTGCCCTTCCTGCCCACCACCGTGGGTTTGATTACCGGTCGTGGTTCGGCGGCGGAGCGGGACGTGATGGAGGTGGCCAAGCGCCGCTGGCCCGCAGTGCGCTTTCGGGTGATTAATACAGCCGTCCAAGGCCCGAAGACGGTGCCGCAGGTCGTCGATGCTCTACACGAGCTGGAGCAGGACCCGGCGGTCGACGTAATCATCGTCGCCCGTGGCGGTGGTTCGGTGGAAGACCTCCTACCATTCTCCGAGGAAGCACTGGTCCGCGAAGTATCCCGACTGAGAACCCCAGTGGTTTCGGCCATCGGGCACGAGCCGGACAATCCCCTGCTGGACTACGTGGCCGACGTCCGCGCGGCCACTCCCACAGATGCGGCCAAGACAGTGGTCCCGGATGTGGTTCAGGAGCTGCGAATCATCAGCGAAGCACGCCAGCGCGGCGCCGGGGCCCTGCGTAACTGGGTGGCGCACGAACGTAAGGGGCTGGCGCAGATCCGCACCCGGCCCGTGATGGCGGATCCCAGCCTGCCGGTCACCCGCCAGAAGGACATCATCGCGGAGGCTCTGCAGCGCAAGGACCGCGCGCTCGGCGTGCATGTTCGCTCGCTGCGTTCCTCCATCGAATCGCTGAAAGCACAGGTCAACGCCCTGGGGCCATCCCAGACCCTCGCGCGTGGCTATTCCATCGTGCAAGTCATTCCGCGGGACAAGTCGGGGCCCCAGGTGGTCACCACGGTGGATCAAGTTAATCCCGGTTCGCAGCTGCGCATCCGTGTCCCCGACGGATCCATCGCGGCCGCGGCGATGGGTGTGCAGGCGGCGCCTGGGGGCGTCATGAATAGAAACAGCGACACGACAGACAGTACCGGCAGCACCGGCAGCACAGACAGCACAGACAGCACCGAGAACAGCGCAGGAGAGGCATAAAACGATGGCGGACAACAACACCAACAACGGCACTAACAACACCAACAACGGCGAGCAGCAGAAGTTTCGCCCGCTCGACCAGCTGAGCTACGAGCAGGCACGCGACGAGCTGGTGGAGGTCGTGAAGATCCTCGAGCTCGGGCAGATGAGCCTCGACGAGTCGCTGAACTACTGGGAACGCGGCGAGGAGCTGGCCGCATACTGCGAGGACTACCTCAACGGCGCGTCCAAGCGCATCGAGCAAGCACTGCAGCAGCGAGAGTCACGCAACGCCGAGGCGCAGAACGAGGGCTAGCGTGCGAGCTAGCGCCAGGGTCTAGTTAGCTGTTTCGGCGCTACTGGGCTCGGCAGTCCCTCCCGCAGCATCGGGACTGTCGGAAACGTCGGTGACGTCAATTGGCTGCGTCGCAGCAATCTTCTCCGCGGCAGTGCGAGTCTGCTCGTGGGAGGCCATCGCCTCAATAGCCAGGCGCACATCCCCCAGGTCAGCGACCCACAGCGGTCGGGCATCTTCGCCGGTGAAGACATGCCACTCGACGTCCCCCGTGGTCTCCGTACCAGTCTCTTCCCGCACGGAATCATCAGGCTGAGAAGCAGCCTTAAAGTCAGCTCCGGTTTGGGTCAAGGAAATGTAGTTCTCTCCGTCAATAACCCAACCGACCAGGCTCGACGGTTCGCCGCCGACC
>NZ_CALLDG010000047.1 GCF_937999985.1 uncultured Corynebacterium sp. | reverse complement strand
GCAGGCCGGCGAAAAAGCCCGGGGTGGTCGGGCGATTGTCACCCTGGAGCCCTGCAACCACACCGGCCGTACCGGCCCGTGCGCCGAGGCGCTCATCCGCGCCGGCATCCGGCGGGTGGATTTCCTCTTCGCGGACCCAAACCCCACCGCCGGGGGCGGCGCCGCCACGCTCCACGCGGCCGGGGTGGAGGTACACGGCCCCTACCTGCCGCATCCGACGGCCAGCGACGCGGCGCGACTGCCTGCGTGGTCGGAGGTGTATAGCGTGGAACCCTGGCTGATTTCCGAGGCCCAGCAGCGCCCGCACGTGTGCCTGAAGATGGCCTCCACGCTGGATGGACGGGTGGCAGCCGTGGACGGAAGCAGCCAGTGGATCACCGGCGGGCCAGCGCGCGTGGCGGTGCACGAGGATAGGACGCGCCGCGACGCGATCTTGGTGGGCACTGGAACCATTGCGGCGGATAACCCGCGTCTGACCGCCCGCGATGCCGACGGGCGGCCCTTCCCCGAGGAGCTACAGCCGCTGCGAGTCATCATGGGTACCAGCGACATCCCGGCGGACGCGGCGGTGTTCGCCGCGCCCGGACACGCCCTGCACCTGCAGACCCGCGACGTCCACGAAGTGCTGGCGGAGCTCTGGAAGCGCGACGTGCGCACCCTGCTGGTGGAAGGCGGAGCTCGGGTAGCCGCAGCCTTCCTGAAAGCCAACGCGGTGGACGAGGTTCAGTACTACGCAGCCCCGGCGGTATTGGGGGCGGGGGTGGCGTCACTAAGCGATAGCGAGAACAGCCTCGGCCAAACGATCGGGGACATCCGGCGCTTCGTCCCGCGTGAGCTGCAGGTTTTCGGCCAAGACCTGCGCTGGACGATGACCGCGCCCGGGCGCACCCCCTGATACTGGGATCAACCCACAGTGGGATAATGTGTATGTAATCACATACACAAAAATTAAGGAGCGCGTATGTTCACCGGAATCATCGAGGAGGTCGGGCGGGTAGCCGCGATCGAAGAAGCCGGGGATTCTTTAAAGATGCGCTTCACGGTTCCGGGTGTGCTGGAGGACGCCAAGCGCGGCGATTCCATCGCCATCAACGGCGTGTGCCTGACCGTGGCCGAGCTTTCGCCCGAGGAGTTCACCGCCGACGTGATGCAAGTGACGCTGGACTACAGCGCGCTGGGCAGCGTTTCCGTCGGCGACCGGGTGAACGTCGAGCGCGCCATGGCCAGCGGCCAGCGCTTCGGCGGGCACATCGTGCAGGGGCACGTGGACGGCACCGCGACCTTGCAGGAGCGCCGTCCCTCGGAGCACTGGGAGGTGTTCCGCTTCCAGCTGGAGGATCCCCAACTGGCGCGCTACGTGGCCAAGAAGGGTTCCGTGGCGATCAACGGCACGTCGCTGACCGTGGCGGAGGTAGCCGAAGCAAGAGGTTCTGGCTCGGTCGAGGCGTGGTTCGAAGTCTCCCTGATCCCAACCACTCTGGCGGACACGATGCTGGGGGATCTGAACCCGGGCGATACGGTGAATGTGGAATGCGACGTACTAGCGAAGTACGTCGAGCGGCTGGCACAGCACGGCGCGCAGGATAATCAGTAAAAGGCATAGAGGGCACCAATGAGCACGAGCGAAACTAGCGAACCCCAAGACATCAAACTGGATTCCGTAGAGCGCGCCATCGCCGAAATCGCGGCGGGCAAGGCCGTGGTGGTCGTCGACGACGAGGATCGGGAGAACGAGGGAGACCTCATCTTCGCCGCGCAGCTGGCCACCCCAGAGCTGATGGCCTTCATGGTGCGCCACAGCTCCGGCTATGTGTGCGTGGGCATGGATAGCGCCGACTGCGACCGTCTAGGGCTGCCGCCGATGGTGGCCCGCAACGAGGATGTGCGCGGTACGGCCTACACCGTCACCGTGGACGCCGCCGAGGGCGTGGATACCGGCATCAGCGCCACCGACCGTGCCCGCACCGTGCGTCTGCTGGCCGATCCTACTTCCACCGTCGCCACCTTTAACCGCCCCGGCCACGTGGTGCCGCTGCGTGCAAAGCGCGGAGGCGTGCTCGTGCGACAGGGGCACACGGAAGCAGCGGTGGACCTGGCCCGCGCAGCGAACCTGGCGCCCGCCGGCGCACTATGCGAGATCGTCTCTGAGGAAGATCCCACGACCATGGCCCGCCTGCCGGAGCTGCGCCGCTTCGCCGACGAGCACAACCTGGCTCTGATCAGCATCGAGCAGCTGCAGGATTGGCGCCGCCACCATACCCAGACCCTCGAGCGCGCCGTGGAAACCCGCCTGCCGACCGTCCATGGCGAATTCCGGGCCATCGGCTACGTCAACATCATCGACGGCACGGAGCACGTGGCTCTGGTCAAGGGCGATGTGAGCACCGGCAGCACCGGCAACACCGCTAACGAAGAGCCGGTTCCGGTGCGTGTGCACTCCGAGTGCCTGACCGGCGATGTCTTCGGTTCCCGTCGCTGCGACTGCGGGGACCAGCTTTCCGCCGCTCTGGACTACATCGAGGCCAAGGGGCGGGGAGTGGTCATCTACCTGCGCGGCCACGAGGGGCGAGGCATCGGGCTGTTGCCGAAGCTGCGGGCCTACGTGCTGCAGGACGAGGGCCTGGATACCGTCGACGCGAATCTGGAGCAGGGTCTTCCTGTGGATGCCCGCGAGTACAGCGCCGCCGCGCAGATCCTCAAAGACCTGCAGGTTCAATCAGTAGCGCTGATCTCCAACAACCCGGACAAGATCCACGACCTGGCCAGCCACGGCGTGGACGTGACCAAGCGCATCCCGGTGGAGCTGAACGCCAACGAGGACAATGTGGTGTACCTGCGCACGAAACGCGACCGCATGGGCCACCAACTCGATACCCTGGACTAGAACCCACTAGAAGAAAGAAGGAGCCTCGCAACCGTGGCACACAACGGAGTCGCCGACGTCCAGCTCAAGGCCGGTTCTGCCTATGGCATGACCGTGGCCGTCATCAGCGCATCCTGGAACGCCGACATCACCGACCAGCTGCACGAGCACTCGATCGCCGCTGCCAAGGAGGCCGGGGCGCAGGTCTCGGAGTGGCGGGTCGCCGGGGCACTGGAGCTGCCGGTTGCCGTCGCCGCGGCATGTAAGCGTTTTGACGCCGTAGTGGCGAATGGCTGCGTAATCCAGGGGGAGACCGAGCACTTCCGCGTGGTCTGCGATGCGGTCACCTACGGCCTGACGCGCGCAGGCATGGACTCTGGCACGCCCGTCGGCAACGGCGTGCTGACCGTCGATACCCATGAGCAGGCGGTGGACCGTGCGGGTGGCGTCGATGCGAAAGAGGACAAGGGACGCGACGCAGCGGTCGCCGCGATCCACACCGCGCTGGTGCTACGCCAGATCGAGCGTGGCGTTTAGGGTCTACCACTCCGGACAGAGTAGGGTGGATTGCCGTGAGCGATAAGGAGAATTGGGAGCTGGAAGTATCCTCGCCCTTCCTAAAGAAGCTGGCGTGGATCCTGGTCGTGCTGATCATGGCGGTGCACATCTTGATGGCCATCGTCGTGGCCGTGGGGGATACCGGTGTGACGGTGACGAAGGCCGACCAATGGGGGTTCATCGGCATCGGCCTGGTCTTCTCCTTCGTGGCGCTATCCCTGCTGCGCCCGCACGTCAAGGTGAACAGTGAGG
>NZ_CALLDG010000046.1 GCF_937999985.1 uncultured Corynebacterium sp. | reverse complement strand
ACATCGAGAAGATCTTCCAGGAGCAGCAGAAGGCCGGCCACAAGGTCGACGCGGTCTTGGCGACTCTGGGCGGCCAGACCGCGCTGAACGCTGCGATCCAGCTGGATCGCCTGGGCATCCTCGACAAGTACGGCGTGGAGCTGATCGGTGCGGACATCGACGCCATCGAGCGCGGTGAGGATCGCCAGAAGTTCAAGGACATCGTGGCGAAGATCGGCGGCGATTCCGCCCGCTCCCGCGTGTGCCACAACATGGACGAGGTTCACGAGACGGTCGCCGAGCTGGGCCTGCCGGTCGTTGTGCGCCCGTCGTTCACCATGGGCGGCCTGGGTTCCGGCCTGGCCTTCAACGAAAAGGACCTGGAGCGCATCGCCGGCGGTGGCCTGGCTGCCTCCCCGGAGGCAAACGTTCTGATCGAGGAGTCCATCCTCGGCTGGAAGGAGTTCGAGCTGGAGCTGATGCGCGACGGCAAGGATAACGTCGTGATCGTCTGCTCCATCGAGAACGTGGACGCATTGGGCGTGCACACCGGCGACTCCATGACGGTTGCTCCGAGCATGACCCTGACCGACCGCGAGTACCAGGTCATGCGCGACCAGGGCATCGCCATCTTGCGCGAGGTCGGCGTGGATACCGGCGGCTGTAACATCCAGTTCGCGGTGAACCCGAAGGACGGGCGCATCATCACCATCGAGATGAACCCGCGCGTGTCCCGCTCTTCGGCCCTGGCCTCCAAGGCCACCGGCTTCCCGATCGCGAAGCTGGCCGCCAAGCTGGCCATCGGCTACACCCTGGACGAGGTCCGCAACGACATCACCGAGGTCACCCCAGCCGCCTTCGAGCCGACCCTGGACTACGTGATCGTCAAGGCCCCGCGCTTCGCCTTCGAGAAGTTCCCCGGTGCCGACGACACGCTGACCACCACCATGAAGTCCGTCGGCGAGGCCATGGCCGTCGGCCGCAACTACATCACGGGCCTGAACAAGGTCATGCGTTCCCTGGAAACCAAGCAGGCCGGATTCTGGACTGTGCCGGACGAGGAGTTCGCCGGCGAACGCGCCACCGACAAGCAGGCCGTGCTGGAGGACCTGAAGCGCCCGACCGAGGGCCGCATGTACGACGTGGAGCTGGCTCTGCGCCTCGGCGCCACCGTCGAGGAGGTCTACGCGGCCTCCGGCATTGACCCTTGGTTCCTGCACGAGCTAGCCGGTCTGGTGGAGTTCCGCAGCCGTCTTATTGACGCCCCAGTCTTGGACGTCGACCTTCTTCGCGAAGCGAAGTACATGGGTCTGTCGGACAAGCAGATTGCAGCGCTGCGCCCGGAGCTGGCGGGCGAGGACGGCGTGCGCGCCCTGCGCTGGGCCCAGGGCATCCGCCCGGTCTTCAAGACCGTGGACACCTGCGCCGCCGAGTTCGAGGCGAAGACCCCGTACCACTACAGCTCCTACGAGCTGGATCCGGCCGCCGAGTCCGAGGTTGCCCCGCAGCCGGACAAGAAGAAGGTGCTGATCCTGGGCTCCGGCCCGAACCGCATTGGTCAGGGCATCGAGTTCGACTACTCCTGCGTGCACGCCGCACTCGAGCTGTCTCGCGTGGGCTATGAGACCGTCATGGTCAACTGCAACCCGGAGACCGTCTCCACGGACTACGACACCGCCGACCGCCTGTACTTCGAGCCGCTGACCTTCGAGGACGTCATGGAGGTCTACCACGCTGAAGCCGAGTCCGGCGAGATCGCAGGCGTGATCGTGCAGCTGGGTGGCCAGACCCCGCTGGGCCTGGCGCAGCGCCTGGCGGACGCTGGCGTACCGGTCGTTGGCACCTCCCCGGAGGCCATCAACCTGGCCGAGGATCGTGGCGAATTCGGCAAGGTGCTGGAGCAGGCCGCCCTGCCGGCGCCGGAGTTCGGCACCGCCACCAGCGTGGAGGAGGCACACGACGTGGCCGCCCGCATCGGCTTCCCGGTGCTGGTTCGCCCGTCCTACGTACTCGGCGGACGCGGCATGGAAATCGTCTACGACGACGAGAGCCTGTCCAACTACATCCAGCGCGCCACCGAGATCACCAACGACCACCCGGTTCTGGTGGACCGCTTCCTGGACTCCGCAATCGAGATCGACGTGGATGCCCTGTGCGACGGCGAGCACGTGTACCTGGCCGGCGTGATGGAGCACATCGAGGAGGCCGGCATCCACTCCGGCGACTCCGCCTGTGCGATCCCGCCGATGACCCTGGGCGCGGAGGACATCGACAAGGTGCGCAAGGCCACCGCCAAGCTGGCTCACGGCATCGGCGTGAAGGGTCTGATGAATGTTCAGTTCGCGCTGAAGGACGACATCCTCTACGTCATCGAGGCCAACCCGCGCGCCTCCCGCACCGTGCCCTTCGTCTCTAAGGCCACGGGCGTGCAGCTGTCCAAGGCCGCCGCGCGCATCATGCTGGGCACCAGCATCCCGGATCTGATCGAGGAGGGCATCCTGCCGCAGGACCGCGACGGCGGATCCCTGCCGCAGGGCCACCCGATCGCCGTGAAGGAGGCTGTGATGCCCTTCAACCGCTTCCGCAGCCCGGAGGGCCACGTGCTGGATTCCCTCCTGAGCCCGGAGATGAAGTCCACCGGTGAGGTCATGGGCCTGGACGACGACTTCGGCACCGCCTTCGCCAAGTCCCAGGAAGCCACCGGCGATCTGCCGACCGAGGGCACCGTCTTCGTCTCGGTGGCCAACCGCGACAAGCGCACGGTCCTCCTGCCGATCCAGCGCCTGTACTCTCTGGGCTTCAAGATCCTGGCCACCCAGGGCACCGCGGCCATGCTGCGCCGCAACGGCGTGGAGTGCGAGGTCGTGGCCAAGATTTCCGACGAGCGCCGCGCGGCCGCGGAGAACACCCCGCTGGTCGATGCCAACGGCGAGCCACTGCGCACCGTGGGCGACTGGATCAAGGACGGCGACGTCGACCTGATCCTGAATACGCCGGCCGGATCCGCCGGGGCGCGTCACGATGGCTACGACATCCGCTCCGCTGCGGTGAACATGGGCGTGCCGTGCGTGACTACCGTCCAGGGGGCCGTGGCAGCCGTCCAGGGCATCGAGGCCCTGCAGGGCGCCGAGCCGACCGTGCGCGCCATTCAGGAGGTCGATCACTCGTGACTGCGAGTGCGAGTTCGGTAGGCCGCCCAACCTTCGGCGAGCGCTTCTTGGAGCGTTCCCAGGACCAGGGACAGCTCTGTGTGGGTATGGACCCGCACGTGGGCATCCTGGAGGACTGGGGCTTAAAGGCCGACGTCGCCGGACTGGAGTCCTTCAGCAAGACCTGCGTGGAGGCCTTCGCGGACGTCGCTTGTGTGGTCAAGCCCCAGGTGGCCTTCTACGAGCAGTTCGGATCGGCTGGCTTGGCCGTGCTGGAGCGATCGATCGCGGAGCTGCGGAAGGCCGGGGTGTTGGTTATTGCCGACGCCAAACGGGGTGACATTGGCTCGACCATGGCCGGTTACGCACGGGCGTGGTTGGATCCGGATTCCCCGCTGTGCAGCGACGCTGTGACCGTATCCCCGTGGTTAGGCTTCGACTCCCTGCGCCCCGTTATCGATTTGGGTGAGCAGCACGGCAGGGGAGTGATCGTCCTGGCCGCCACATCTAACCCGGAGGCGCGGGGCCTGCAACGCTCCTACTTCGACGGCACAGACACGAACTTGGCCCAGTACATTGTGGACCGCGTAGCCGCGGAAAACTCCCAGCATTCTGGGGCTGGCAACCTCGGCGTAGTCGTCGGCGCGACTTTGGCAGAGCCGCCGCGCTTGGACGAGGTGGGCGGCATGGTTCTGATGCCGGGAGTCGGCGCCCAGGGAGGCACCATGGACGATGTGCGACGTATCGCCGGGGGAGACCAAACGGCGTCACTAGTATCGCCCAACGTTTCCCGCGGCGTACTGCGCGCAGGGCCTGAGGTTGCGGACCTGCGAAACGCCGTGGCCGAGCAGGCGGCAACGCTACGGCTCTAGCTGTGGCTTTCGGCCCCGTGTTGTGATGGCCATAATTGGCCATTAGCAGGGGCTTTTGCTGTTCTTCATGGATTCAGGTGTTACACTGATACTCATTGTTTGAAAGCTGCTCGCGTAGCGCCCCGCCTGCACGTATAAGCGGTTCGGGCGAAGCGTGTACAGTAGTCGAGAACATGAATCCGAAAAATGAATCTCGGTGTGTCAGCTTGGCATTTTTAACCGAGAGGATTTAATATCCAGCGTTGCTTGGAATACCGTTTGGTCTCTACAGCATGCTGGTTATAGACCAGAAAAACTTTCCATCCTTTAAGACGAGAACAATTTAACGGAGGCACCCGTGGCACTTCCCCAGTTGACCGATGAGCAGCGCGCAGCAGCGCTGAAGAAGGCAGCCGAGGCACGCAAGGCACGCGCAGAACTGCGCGAGAAGCTGAAGCGTGGCGGCACCGACCTGAAGCAGGTCCTGAAGGACGCCGAGACCGACGAGACCCTGGGCAAGATGAAGGTTTCCGCCCTGCTGGTTTCCCTGCCGAAGGTTGGCAAGGTGAAGGCCAAGGAGATCATGGAGCAGCTGGAGATCGCTGAGACCCGTCGCATCCGCGGCCTGGGCGACCGTCAGCGCCGCGCCCTGCTGGAGCACTTCGGTTTCGAGGAATAGTCTTGAGCCAGGACCTGAATAGCGGACGGATCGTCGTACTGGCGGGCCCTTCTGCGGTGGGTAAGTCCACTGTTGTGCGGCGCCTGCGCACCGACGTTCCGGACCTGTTTTTCAGTGTGTCCATGACCACCCGCGACCCGCGTCCCGGCGAGGTCGATGGCGAGGACTACATCTACGTCACCCGCGAACAGTTCGAACAGAACATCGCGGCCGACAAGATGCTCGAATGGGCGGAGATCCACGGAGGCCTACAGCTTTCCGGCACGCCGCGCGAACCCATCGAAAAGGCGCTGGCTGATTCCCGTCCGGTTCTCGTCGAGGTAGATCTCGAGGGCGCACGCAACGTCAAGAAGATGCTGCCCCAGGTGCAGACCGTCTTCCTGGCTCCGCCGTCGTGGGAGGAGCTTGTTGATCGCCTGACCGGTCGTGGAACCGAGACTCAGGACGTCATCGAGCGCCGTCTGCAGACCGCGAAGGTCGAGATGGCTTCGCAGTCCGAGTTTGATCACGTGGTTGTGAACGACGACGTGGATCGGGCAGTGGCGGCCATCAGCGAGATCCTTCGCTAGTTGGGCGCTAAGGATACGGCAGGCACGGAAGCTCGAGCGGCGCACTCTCCAGTCCCGCGCTTTAAAGATCTAAATAAATAATCAAACAACCCACCAAAGAAAAGGTGAATACCGTGGAAAACCAGGACGTGAATGCGAACGATAGCGTGTTCGATCCTCCTGTAGGCATCACCAATCCACCGATCGACGAGCTGCTGACGAAGGTCTCCTCCAAGTACGCCTTGGTCATCTTCGCTGCTAAGCGCGCACGTCAGATCAACGACTACTTCCAGACGGTCGACGAGGGCGTCTTCGAGTTCGTCGGACCTCTGGTGACTCCGGACGTCCACGAGAAGCCGCTGTCCATCGCCCTGCGCGAGATTAACCGGGATCTGTTGGAACACACCGAGGGTTAGACCAGCTAGGCTGATTCGTTGTGAACGTTGCATCAGCTGAATTGAACACCAAGCCGCTCCGCGTCGTCATCGGCGTAGGGGGCGGCATTGCTGCGTATAAGGCCGCTCATCTGGTCCGCTTCTTCACCGAGCGTGGCCACCAAGTGCGGGTGATTCCCACCCGCTCTGCGTTGAACTTCGTGGGTGCCGCCACCTTCGAGGCTCTCTCGGGCCAGCCGGTGGCGACCGATGTTTTTGACGCCGTGGACGAGGTGCAGCACGTTCGCCTGGGGCAGGAGGCCGACCTGATTGTCGTCGCTCCGGCCACCGCAGACCTGATGGCCCGGATCGCCCACGGGCGTGCCGACGATCTGCTCACTGCTAGCTGTCTGGTTGCCACGTGCCCCGTGGTGCTGGCTCCGGCGATGCACACCGAGATGTGGCTGAACCCGGCGACTGTGGACAACGTTGCAACACTGCGCCGCCACGGCCTGACGGTGCTGGATCCCGCCCACGGGCGGCTCACGGGCAAGGATACCGGCGCCGGGCGACTGCCGGAGCCGGAGCAGATCGGCGAGCTGGCGATCACCGTCCTGGCGGACCGCGAGGCCTTCACCCGAGACCTGGAGGGCAAGAAGGTGGTCATCAGCGCTGGCGGCACGCACGAGCCGCTGGATCCCGTTCGCTATCTCGGCAACGCTTCCTCCGGCCGCCAGGGCTACGCGCTGGCCGAGGTGGCCGCCCAGCGGGGCGCCGAGGTCACCCTAGTAGCAGGTGTGACCGAGAACCTGCCCACTCCCATCGGCGCTGAGGTAGTGCGAGTGAAGACTGCCCGCGAGATGCAGCAGGCCGTAATGGAGCACGCACCCAATGCCGACGTTGTAGTCATGGCCGCGGCGGTTGCCGACTACCGCCCGGCAGAGGTGGCGGGGTCGAAGATGAAGAAGGGCTCGGAAGCTGACCTGTCGACCATCCAACTGACCGAGAACCCGGACATTCTCGCGGGCGTGGTTGAAGCGCGCAGGCGGGGAGACGTGGCGTCCACAACAAAGATCGTGGGCTTCGCGGCAGAAACCGGCGACGAAAACAGTTCCCCGCTCGACTTCGCCCGCAAGAAGCTCGAAAGAAAGGGCTGCGACCTGCTGATGTGCAACGCAGTCGGCGATGGCAAGGTTTTCGGGCAGCCGGATAGCTCGGGCTGGATTCTGCGCCCAGACGGTGAGGTCACCGAAGTGCCGCAAGGGCCAAAGACCGGGGTCGCTGCAGCGATCTGGAAGGCTGTGTGCGAGACTCTTTAGGCAGCTACGTGACAAATACAGACAGCTTAGTCTAGTATGTGTCCATTGACTATAAAGTCTTCAGCAATTCGAACTTACAAAAGGAAAATCCACGTGTCTTTGCGCCTGTTTAGTAGCGAGTCCGTCACCGAAGGGCACCCCGACAAGATCTGCGATGCGATCTCCGACAAGATCCTCGACGCGCTGATTGCCAAGGACCCCGAGGCGCGCGTGGCCGTTGAGACCGTCGTGACCACCGGGCTGGTGCACGTCGTCGGCGAAATCCGCACCACCACCTACGTAGAAATACCCGCGCTGGTGCGCAAGACCCTGCTGGAGATCGGGTTCAACAGCTCTGACATGGGCTTCGACGGCTCTACCTGTGGAGTCAGCGTGGCCATCGGCGAGCAGTCCCAGGAGATCGCCCAGGGTGTAGACACCGCCCTCGAGCACCGGTCGCACAACGCGGAAGGCGGCACCGAGCTGGATGAGATCGACCGCCTTGGCGCTGGCGACCAGGGCCTGATGTTCGGCTACGCCACCAACGAGACCCCGGAGTACATGCCGCTGCCGATCGCGCTGGCACACCGCCTGTCCCGCCGCCTGACGGAGGTGCGCAAGAAGGGCATCGTTCCGCACCTGCGCCCCGACGGCAAGACCCAGGTGACCTTTGCCTACGACGCGGAAGGCGCCCCCGTGCGCCTGGATACCGTCGTGGTCTCCACACAGCACGACGCGGGCATCGAGCAGGAGTGGCTGCACGAGCAGATCCGCACCCACGTCGTCCAGTACGTGCTGGACGAGGCGGGCTTAAGCGGCAACCTGGCGGATACTGACTACACGCTGCTGGTAAACCCCTCCGGCTCATTCGTGCTGGGCGGCCCGATGGGTGATGCAGGCCTGACCGGCCGCAAGATTATCGTCGACACCTACGGCGGTATGGCTCGCCATGGTGGCGGCGCGTTCTCCGGCAAGGACCCGAGCAAGGTGGACCGCTCTGGTGCCTACGCTATGCGCTGGGTCGCCAAGAACATTGTCGCCGCCGGCCTGGCCGACCGCGCGGAGGTGCAGGTGGCCTACGCCATCGGCCGTGCGACCCCGGTGGGCCTGTACGTGGAAACCTTCGGTACCGAAAAGGCACCGGTCGAGGCTATCCAGGATGCCGTCCGCGAGGTGTTCGACCTGCGCCCGGCCGCAATCCTGCAGGAGCTGGACCTGAAGCGCCCGATCTACGCCCAGACCAGCGCCTATGGCCACTTCGGCCGCACCGACTTGGACCTGCCGTGGGAGCGCACTGACAAGGTGGATGCACTGCAGAGGGCCGTCGCCGCTGCTCAGCAGGCCCAGCAGGCTCAGTAGTTTAAGCAGGTTAAGCAGGTTTAAAGCACCGTGGACCAGCCCGTCGCCCGCGTACTGCCGATGCTCGGTGTGCCACACCTCGACCGGCTTTTCGACTACGCGGTGCCCGCAGACATGGACGCGCATGCCCAACCAGGGGTGCGCGTCCGCGTTCGTTTCTCTGGCCGGTTGGTCGATGCGTTCGTCATCGAGCGCCGCCGCCGAAGCGACCACCCCGGTGAGCTGCGCCAGCTGGAGCGCGTGATCAGCCCCATCCAGGTGCTGCCGAAGCCCCTGTGGGAGCTCGTCAACGCGCTCGCCGAGCGCTACGCGGGCGTGCGTTCGGACATTCTGCGCTCCGTCGTGCCCTCCCGCCACGCCTCGGCGGAGAACGCAGGGTTGTTCGCCGACGGTGCGGCTTGGGAGGACCTCGGGGCCAAGCTGCAATCTGTCGAGCAGGCCGCTGCCGATTCCTACGCCGCCGCCGTGGAGGCTTTGGCGCCCTACACTCACGGCGCGGCGTACCTGTCCGCGCTCGTCGAGGGCAAGGCCGCGCGTGCTTGTTTATTGACGCCCCCAGGCCGCGACATCCCCACCCTCATCGCGGCCATCACCGCCGCCGTGGCCTGGAATACGCAGGGAAGTGTGCTGGTGGTGGCCCCCAACCAACGCCTGGTGGATCGACTGGTGGCGGGGCTGAAGGAGCACATGAACCCCGCCCAGGTGATGGAGCTAACCGCGCAGGTGGGGCCGAATGCGCGCTATCGCCGCTACCTCTCAGTTCTCGCGGGCCAGGCGCGCGTGGTGGTGGGCACGCGCTCTGCGGCGTTGCTGCCCGTCGTCGCGCCTCGACTGATGATTCTGGTAGGCGAGGCTGACGACAACCTGGTGGATCCTCGCGCTCCGTACATTCACGCGCGAGAGGCGCTGGCGTTGCACGCCCAGCGCACCGGGGCGGGGCTACTGATCGCCGGGGTGCATCGCTCGGCTGAGGTGCAGCAGTGGGTGGACAGCGGGCTGGTGTATCCGCTGCTGCCCACGCGGGAGGTACTGCACGAGGCGATGCCGTGGATCCGGGGTATGGGGGAGACCGACAGTGCGACGGAGAGGGAGCTCCACGCGCCCGGGGCGCGCATTCCCTCCATGGGCTTCGAGGCGATACGCGAATGCGTGGATAACGGCGTGCCCGCGTTGGTGCAGGTTCCACGGCGGGGATACGCGCCCGCGCTGGCGTGTGCGAAGTGCCGCACGCCCGCCCGCTGCCGGCACTGCAACGGCCCTTTGGAGTTGCCCACGAGCGCCGAGGCTGCCCCGCCGCGCTGTCGCTGGTGCGGGCTGACCGCCGGACTGTTTACGTGTTCCGGCTGCGGCAACCACAGCGTGCGGCTGTCCGTTATCGGCCACGACCGGACGGTGGAGGAGCTGGGGCGGGCATTCCCCGGGGTGCCGATCATCGCCAGCGGCGGCAAGCACGTGGTGGATAGCGTGCGGCTGCGCAAAAGTATCGTGGTGGCCACGCCTGGCGCAGAACCCACCGTGGAGGGTGGCCTGTATGGCGCCGCGATCTTGGTGGACCCGTGGATCCTGCTGGGAAGGCAGGATCTCCGCGCCGCGGAGGCTGCCCTGCGGCACTGGATGGAGGCCGCCGCCCTCGTCGCGCCACGGGGCCAGGGCGGCAAGGTGGTCTTCGCCGGGGCAGCGAACCTGCCGACGGCTCAGCAACTGATCCGCTGGGATCCCGTCGGATCTGCGCGCGCAGAGCTGGCGCACCGGGCCGAGGCCGCCTTCCCGCCCGCCTTTAGCGTGGCCGCCATCGACGGCACCACTTCTGCCATCGAAACGCTCGAGGCCGCGTGGGACTTGCCCGAAGGCGCGGAGACACTGGGGCCGGTGGAGCTGCCACCCGGCGTGCGCCTGCCCGCGGGGATCGACCCCCATGACCCACAGGCCAGAAAGTCCGCGCGCAGGCTGTTGGTGCGGGTGCCCGCCGACCAGCGAATACCCCTCGGCCAGGCCTTGCGCAGCGCGCAGTCGGTGCGAACCATCCATCGGAGCTCGCGGGCGGCCCAACCGGAGGCCTTGCGGGTTGTCATGGATCCCGTGCGCATCGGTTAGGGTTAATAACCATGACCGTGCTTAACATGCGCTACTTCGGGGACCCGGTTCTCAAGACCGTGGCAGACCCCGTCAAGCCAGAACAGATCCAGGATGCCGGAACCCGGCGGCTGGTCGAGGACATGCTGGAAACCATGGATCACTACGGGGGAGTGGGCCTGGCCGCCAACCAGATCGGCATTACCCGTCGCATCTTCGTTTTCGACTGCGACGGCGACCGCGGCCACGTGATCAACCCCACTTGGGAGGCCGTGGGCGAGGAGACCCAGACCGGCGGCGAGGGTTGCCTTTCCATCCCCGACGTCCACGGAGACGTCACCCGCGCCCAGCGCGTGCGCCTGCGCGGGGTGACCGTGGACGGCGAGCAGGTGGACCGAGAAGTCACGGACCTTATGGCCCGTTGCGTGCAGCACGAAACCGACCACCTGGACGGCGTGCTGTTCATCCAGCATCTCTCGGCTGAGCAGCGCCGCGAAGCAATGAAGCAGATCCGCGAATCGGAGTGGTTTAAGCAGTGAAGATCGTCTTTGCCGGAACCCCTGAGCCGGCCGCCGTGGCCCTCGAGCACCTCATCGCCGATGAACGCATAGAGGTCGTTGCGGTGGTTACCCAGCCGGACGCCAAGCGGGGGCGCGGCCGTAGCCTGCGCCCCTCGAAGGTCGCGGAGGTCGCCGAGGAGGCCGCTATCCCGACCTACAAGTGGCCGAGCCTCAAGGCCGGAACTGAATCTGGTGACGAGGCCCGGGCCGTTCTCAGCGACCTCGCAGCGCAGGGGGTAACCGCAGCCGCGGTCGTGGCCTACGGCAACCTGATCCCCAAGGACATCCTCGGCGTCTTTGAGCACGGCTGGGTGAACCTGCACTACTCGCTGCTTCCACGCTGGCGCGGTGCCGCTCCCGTGCAAGCCGCCCTGGCGGCCGGAGACGAGATCACTGGCGCCTCCATCTTCCGCATCGAGGAAGGCCTGGACACCGGCCCCGTCGCCGCCCAGCTGACACAGACGATCGGCCTGGAGGACACCGCCGACGACCTGCTGGCCAGCCTGACCTACGCCGGCCGGGAACTACTGGCCGATACGCTCGTCGCCATGGACGAAGGCACGGCCGAGCTCTCCCCGCAGGAAGATTCGCAGGCCACCCACGCACCGAAGATTCACCCCGCGGACGCCCAGATCGACTGGTCCCAACCGGCCGAGGTAATCCAGCGTGTTGCCCGCGCCCACACCCCGGCACCTGGTGCGTGGACTCTACTGGACGGCCAGAGATACAAGATCGGCATGCTGCTGCCCAGTAACTCAGGAGAGGTCACTGGGCTCTCGGCTGGCGAAATGGTGGCGTCACCAAAGAAGGTTTTCGTCGGCACCGGCACCGGCGCCCTAGAGATCACCCGCATCCAGCCGCCTGGCAAGAAGATGATGGAAGCCGCGGCGTGGGCGCGCGGGCAACAAGAACTGCTGGCGGGCCGCCCGACGTTCAGCGCGCGGGAGACGGGGGAGTAAGGCCATGGGAGGCTTCAGGTCTCGTTCCGAATCCGCCCGCAGTGGCGAGGGACAGCGCAAAAAGGCGACAGGTTACCAGCAGCGCCGACCCGAGCACAAGCAGCGAAAGAGCAGGTCGCGGGGCTCCGGCGACAAGGTGCGCGACGTGGTTTTCGGCGTGCTGCGCGATGTCACGGTCGACGGTGCCTTCGGCAACCTCGCACTGCCCAAGGCGCTGCGGGAGGCGAGCATCAAGGGTCGTGACGCCGCATTTGCGACCGAGCTGACCTATGGCACGCTGCGGGCGCGGGGGTTGCTGGACGCGATCATCGAAGACGCGGCCGGCCGCAAGATCGAGAAGATCGACTCGGTGGCGCTGGACGCGCTGCGACTGGGCGCGTACCAGATACTGCGCACGCGGGTGGAAAACCACGCCGCGGTGAACACCTCTGTGGAGTTGGTGAAAGCCTTCGGAGCAGGCCAGGCCTCCGGGTTCGTCAATGGCGTGCTGCGCGCGCTGACGCGCAAGAAGCCGGAGACGTGGATCGAGCGCGTAGCTCCCGGCGACAGCCTGGCCGACCTAGCCCTGCGCAACGCGCACCCCGAGTGGATCGCCGAGATCTTCGCGGAAGCGCTGGGCGTGGACCCCGCGACTGATGCTGGCCG
Organism: uncultured Corynebacterium sp.; assembly: GCF_937999985.1. Taxonomy (GTDB): domain Bacteria; phylum Actinomycetota; class Actinomycetes; order Mycobacteriales; family Mycobacteriaceae; genus Corynebacterium. The sequence continues at coordinate 1,753 of NZ_CALLDG010000046.1, read as the reverse complement.
CGCTGAGCTCAAGCGCGCCCTGGCGGCCGACGACGCTCGCCCGATCGTGCACCTGGCCGCCCGCCCCGGGCAGATCAGTGGCGAGGAACTGGCGCTGATCACCGGCGGCACGGAGGGCAAGTTCTCTCCCTATGCGGTGTACCTGGACGAGGGCGCCCCAGGCGAAATCGCCCCTGTGCGCGAGGGGATGGCCAGCGTACAGGACGAAGGTTCCCAGCTGATCGGCCTGGCCACCACCCGCGTTCCCGTCGCCGACAACCTTCCCGCCCGCTGGCTGGACCTGTGCGCCGGCCCCGGCGGCAAGACCGCATTCATCGCCTCAGTGGCCATGTCGGAGCAGGCCACCGTGGATGCAATCGAGATCGCAGATCACCGCGCCAAGCTGATTGAGCAGACGACCCGCGACCTGCCCGTGCGCGTGCACGTCGGCGACGGCCGGAAGCTGGAATCCATCGGCGACCTGGATGCCCCGGAGGGCGGGTTCGCGCGCGTGCTCATCGACGCGCCCTGCTCCGGCCTGGGTGCGCTGCGCCGCCGCCCGGAGGCTCGCTGGAACAAGGATCCGCAGGACGTCGCCCCGCTGGTCACCTTGCAGCGGGAGCTGCTGGTCAGCGGCCTTGCGGCCACCGCCCCCGGCGGCGTGGTGATCTACTCCACCTGCTCGCCGCATCCAAAGGAAACCTCGGAGGTCGTCCGCTCCGTCGCGGCCCGCACGGGCGCGGAGATCCTGGACGTCACCGAGTTCCTACCCGAACTGGCAGAGACGAACACCGCCCAGACCGCACCATTCGTGCAGCTCTGGCCACACATCCACGGCACGGACGCGATGTTCTTCGCCGCCCTGCGCCCTGCCAACAACAGCACAAACACAAGCACAAGCACTAGCCAAGAGTGAGGAAGACCAACCCATGTCCGATTCCCACACCCCGCTGATCGCCCCGTCCATCCTCGCCGCCGACTTCGCCAATCTGGCCCAAGAGGTCGCTCGCGTGCCGAACGCCGACTGGTTGCACATCGACGTGATGGACAATCACTTCGTCCCGAACCTCTCCTTCGGCCTGCCCGTGGCCAAGTCCCTGCTGCCGCACACGGACAAGCACCTGGACGTGCACCTCATGATCGAGAACCCGGAGAAGTGGGCGGAGGACTACGCAGACGACTTCCAGTCCGTGACCTTCCACTTGGAGGCCGTCGCGGACGTCGATACCGCCATCGCCCTGGCCGATAAGCTGCGCGGTCACGGCACGATGGCGGGCATCTCCATCAAGCCCAACACCCCGGTCGAGCCGCTGCTGAACCACCTGGATCGCTTCGACCTCGTGCTCGTCATGAGCGTGGAGCCCGGTTTCGGCGGCCAGAAGTTCATGCCCGAGGTGCTGGATAAGGTTCGCAAGCTGCGCAGCCGAATCGATGCCGACGGCCTGGATACACTCATCGAGATCGACGGTGGCATTGGGGCTGAGACCGCCGCCGAGTCCGCCGTCGCGGGCGTGGACGTGTTCGTCGCCGGTTCCAGCGTGTTTGGCAAGCCGGACCCCGCCGCGGCGGTCGATGAGATCCGCGCCAGCGCCAAGTAGATCTATGGATCTTTCTCTTTTTTCTGACGCCCACAGTCTCGGCTGGCAAGCAGCCCAGCTAGCCAGTCCGAACCCGCCGGTGGGCGCGGTGATCGAGGATTCCTCCGGGCAGGTGGTGGGGCGCGGGTTCACGCAGGCCCCCGGCGGGGCGCATGCGGAGGTCGTCGCCCTGGAGC
>NZ_CALLDG010000045.1 GCF_937999985.1 uncultured Corynebacterium sp. | reverse complement strand
GCCGACTTAGTGCGAGCCATGGCCGCAAAAGCGCACCAGCTCCGCTACCCCTCCAGCACACGCGAGCCGCCTGATAAAGAGCTTGCAGATGAATCGAATTGCTTCCGCCGTTCTGAGCCGAGCTCCGACGCGAGAAAACGGAGGCAGTCTACCGAGCTTCTACGGCGCCGGTTGCTACGATTGCGCCATGAAAGGCTACCGCACCGGAGAACACGCACTGGCTATCTACTTATCCTCCATCGCAGGATTCGTAGATACGCTGGGGTTCTTGTACCTGGGCGGATACTTCCTGTCGTTTATGTCGGGGAACACCACCCGGCTGACTGCGGCGGTCAATGCGGGGAAATGGGACGTCGCGATGACGGCTGGCGGGGTTATGGTGCTGTTCCTCATCGGCGTGGGTATTGGGGCACTAATCAGCCAACTGGGGAGGCGGTATCTGCCGCGAACGCGCACGCGCGAAGCGATTCTTCTGTTTATCTGCGCCACCTCGACGATTGCCTCAGTACTGGTTTTGACCGGGCACGAACAGTGGGCGGTTTACAGCCTGTCATTCACCGTGGGCGCTATGAATTCCACGTTCGAGCGCGACGGCGAGGTAAGCATTTCCCTGACATACATGACGGGCACGCTAGTGAAGATGTCTCAGCGGTTCGTGGCCGCACTCTTCGGCGGCCCGCACTTGGATTGGCTGCGCTATTTCGCGCTGTGGATGGCGCTTGCCTGCGGAGCGCTACTGGGCGGCTGGATGTATGTCCAGGTGGGCCTGCACGCGGTACTGGTGGTGACGGGCATGCTATATGCGGGAACCGTGACTGCACTGGTGTACCGCCAATGGCGGCGCAACCGTGGGCTGGCGGTTTAGTGCTAGTGGCCTAGAGCTCCAAGGGGTTCAGATTGAGCATCCTCGCGGTTCGAAGTCCATCCTTACGTCCTCGAGGTCAATGTCCTCTTCCATTTGCAACCGCGAAACCCAGCCTTCATTCGAGCCGGAGATCTTCCTGTAGTCATCAATGGAAAGCAATACGAAGGCCGGCTCACCTCGATCAGTAATAACAACGGGCCCCTCACCAGCCTTCCTTTTCGCGTAACTCACATCCTGATTGAACTCACGCGCACTCACGCTAGTCATGAGAACCCTCCTTTTGTAGCAACGTACCTACATTCTGACTAACCAGCCAACACTTTCAATATCCACAGTTAGAAACACCCCGTTTTTATCTTGGCAACATATTGTTGCTAAAGTCTGTGTAGCGATTGATCAACCGCTCACCTCCCCAACCTCAACCCCAGGAATTTTCATCATGTTTCTAGCCTTGCGCGAAATGCTTTTTGCGCGCACCCGCTTTCTTCTCATGAGCGTCGTGTTGGCGCTCATGTCCTTGCTGGTCGTCATCATCTCCGGCCTGACAGCCGGTCTGGTCAACGACGGCGTTTCCGGTCTGAAGGCAATGGATAGTGACGTCATCGCTTTCGCCGACGGCACACAGACCGATTCCGCCTTCACGCGCTCCGTCATCGACATTGCAGAGGCCGACAAGTTCGCCGACATCGACGGTGTGGAAGATGCCGCTCCGCTGGGGCTCACCATCGCCAACGCGCACAACCAGGACGGCAAGGCCGTCGACCTCACTCTCCTCGGCGTAAAGCCCGGCTCCTTCATCGCACCGGAAGGCCTGCCGGATCAAAGCACCACCCCTAACGACGGTGCACCTACTAAGACCAAGCACGAGATCGTCGTATCCTCCACCCTTCAAGACGAAGGCATCAAAGAAGGAGACACCATCACGATCGATCGCCTTGAGATCCCGTTGAAGGTCGTCGGCTTCACCGATGGCCAGCGCACCTTCGGCCACGTCGATGCC
>NZ_CALLDG010000044.1 GCF_937999985.1 uncultured Corynebacterium sp. | reverse complement strand
AAGAGTACCGAGGCCGTTCCGCCCTTTTGACCGAGGAGCAGTGGAGCACCCGCCCGCTGTACAAGCAGTACGTGGATAACGTCGCGCGCCTGACGAGCGCACTGCAGTAGCGTTGCAGTAAAGCGCCGTGTTGGCGAATTGATTGTTTTCATTATCGCCGATTAGTGCAATAGCACTTTTGCCGTCATATAGGGTGAATCACAAGTTACTTACATACGCACACCAAAAGAAAGTTTCGCCCGATGACCCCGCCACCCCAGAAGTCGCCGCAGACGCCTTCCCATCCCCCGGTACGCGGCCGCAAGGCACCCGAAATTCTGCCGGAGATCGACGTCGCAGAGATCGCCACGGCAGTGTATGACTTTCTTTCCGCCACCCGCCGCCTGATGGAGCGACCCAACCAGTCGCTGGAGATCTCCCAGTCGGAGATCGAGGTACTGCAGTTTATATCCCAGCACCCGGGCTGCGGTGTCTCGGATGTCGCCCGCCTGCGCTTCCTCCGCGCCTCTAACGTCTCGGCGACCGTGCGCCGCCTCATCAACGGCGGGCTGATCCGCCGCCAGGCCAATCCGGAGGATAAGCGCGCCCAGGATCTTTACCTCACGGACGAGGGCGTGGACATGATGAACTCCATCACCGACGAGTGGGCGCTCATCATCACTAAGGCCACCGACAGGATGGATGCGCGCGACATCGCAAAGCTGCGCCGTGGCGTGCCCGCCCTGCGGAACCTCTCCCTGGCTGCGGAGTCCCTCGTCGACGATCTGCAGCGCAACCCGGACTAGCCCCGGAGACGCAAACTAGCCCCAAAGCTAAAACGCCCCACCTGGCATCTCAAGGCCGGTGGGGCGAAGGGGGGCGTCACTAAGAAAAAGCGCTTAAGCGTCCCGCTTCTTTAGCGTCACTACGCCGACGATGAAGAGCACCACACACCAGGCGGCGAAGTACAGGATCGAGCCGGTCTGGCCCCATGGCGCCCCGTCGAGATCCCGCATGCCGGTGTACGCATCGGCGTTGGTGAACGGCATGTACGGCGGCAGCCAGTCGCGGACCTTCGGCACCAGCTGCACCAGCGTGCCCTCGATCACCAGGTTCCACAGCAGCATGATTGCGATGCCGCCGGCGGTGTTACGCACCAGGTAGCCCACGCCGATGGCGGCGGCGATGGTCAGCAGCAGGTACAGCTCGATGCGCCCGATCTGCTCCCACAGGCCATCGGCTCCGAGGCCGACCTTGCCCAACAGCTCTTCATCCTCCAGATTCCAGCCGAGCGACCACTTGGCGAGAACCGTGCCCACCACGTTGGAGATCAACGCGAGGATCGAGGCGATCACGCCGTAGACCAGGAACTTTGCGATCGGCACCTGCCAGCGCGTCGGGGTGGCCAGCAGGGTGGTTTTGCTGGTGTTCGCGCCATACTCGGTGGTCACCAGCATCACGGCCTGGATCATCACGATCATCATGCCGAAGGAGAGGAAACCGCTGAGGCCCATGTCAGAGCCGATGCCCCCGACGACGGACATGTACAGCTCTGGGTCTTTCTGCGCCTCGTCGCTGGTCAGTAGCGAGCCGGTCATGGCGCCATTGAGCAGTGCGAAGCCGAGCGAGAAGAACAGGATCAGCCCGGAGGTCCACCACAGGGCTTTGGTGCTGCGGAGCTTAATCAGCTCCGATTTGATCAGGTTCACCATTACTTGTCCCCTTCCTTCTGCACGCGTACTGCGTTGCCGGTTGCCTCGCTCTTTTCTGTAGCGCTCTTCTCTGGGGCGCTCTTTTCTTTATGACGCCGACCTGTGGGCTCAGCCCCTTCTGGCGCCACCTTGGGAGCGGCCTTTTCCTCTGCCTCGGGCTTGCCGGGCTTAGCTGCCGCCTCGGTCTTGCCAGGCTTGACCTCAGCCTCAGCCTTGTCGGCCTCGACACTGGCGTGGTACTCGACGTGCTCCTGAGTCATGCGCAAGTATGCATCCTCCAGGCTCGGGCGCTTCTCCGACAGCTCGCGCAGGCGCAGGCCATAGCTGTAGGCCAGAGCACCGATCCAGTCGCTTTCCTGCTGTGGGATGGTGAGCGTCGGGCGGCCGTCCAGATCCTTCCCCTCCTGGAAGGCAACAGACTCTTCCCTCAGCGCGGCCTTCATCTCCGCGATGTGATCAGTACGCACGACGGTGGATACCTCGGAAGTGGACTTAATGAACTCGTGAGTGCTCTGGTTGGCCACCAGGCGCCCCTTACCGATAACGATCAGGTGGTCGGCGGTCTGCGCCATCTCGCTGAGCAGGTGCGAGCTGATCAGCACGGTGCGGCCCTCTCGCGCCAGGGCGCGGACGAAATCGCGCACCCAGCGGATTCCCTCCGGGTCCAGTCCGTTCACGGGCTCGTCCAGGATCAGCACCTCCGGGTCGCCCAGCAGCGCGCAGGCCAGGCCCAGGCGCTGGCCCATGCCCAGCGAAAACTTGCCGGCCTTGCGGCCCGCCACGTCGCTCAGACCCACGATGCCCAGGACTTCATCCACGCGCTTTTTAGAAAATCCGTTAGCAGCGGCGACCCAGCGCAGGTGTGCCGCGGCGCTGCGGTTGGGGTGGACCCACTTGGCGTCCAGCAGCGTGCCGACCTTCTCCAGCGGGCGCTTGTAGTCGGCATACGCCTTGCCATCGATGCGGGCAGTTCCCTTGGTCGGCTCATCCAACCCCACGATCATTCGCATCGTGGTGGACTTACCGGCACCGTTGGGTCCCAAGAACCCGGTGACAATTCCGGGTGAGACCTCAAAATTCAAATCGTTGACTACCGTATTGCCTTTATAGGCTTTGGTTAGGGAACTGACCGTAATCATGCGTTCTAGTCTGCCACAATAAGGGGAGTTTAAGCAGACTTTGTGGGCACACAATTACTTAGGCTGTATATACTTTATGGCTATGCCCCCAGTGACTGCGTTCGAGGCAGACCGGTGGATGGACAGCGATGAGCACCCCACCGGTCGAGGCAGCTCGTTCAAGGGGTTTGTGATCCCGGCGCTCGAAGCGCCGCGCCGGTTCCTCAAGTTCGCCTCCACCTCCCCCGGCCTACTCACCATCGTCTCGACCATCCTGGTTTTGGCCATCCTCGCCGCCGGCGGGGCGATGGTCTACAGCTCGCAGAACCGCCAAACGCAGCTGAATGCGTTGGTCAACCAAACCGAGCCGCTGTCGGATGCGGCGCAGGAACTCTTCAACTCCCTCTCGGTGGCAGATTCCGTCGCCACCACCAGCTTCCTACGCAAGTCCACCACCGACGCCGCCACCCGGGACTACGACGCGGCAATGTCCAGCGCCTCGACCTCCCTGATCCGCGCCACCAGCGGCATCGACAACATCGAGTCCCGAGAAATGGAGCTGGTACTACAAATCCAGAACTCCATGCCGGAGTACGTGAAGCTGATGTCCAACGCGCAGACACACGACCGCCTGCGCAACCCCGTCGGCGCTTCTTACCTGGCCCAGGCCTCCACACTGATGCAGGACACGATGCTGCCAGCCGCCCAGGAGCTCTACTCCCGCACCTCAGAGGAGGTCTCCACCCAGCAGGCGAAACTCTCCTCTCCCCTGTGGTTCCCACTTTCCGGCATCGTGGCGGCGATCATCATGCTAGCGATAGCCCAATTCTGGCTCGCAGCATTGACTAATAGGCGCCTCAACCTGGGATATGTGGCGGCTACTGGGCTTATGCTGTTCGCCCTCGTATGGGCGTCAATAAGCGCTGCCCTGACGTGGCACGCGGGGAACCAAGATGTGCAAGGCACCGTGCGGCCACTCGAGCAGCTCACGGCAGTGCGCATCTCGGTGCAGCAGTCGCGCACCCAGGAAGCGCTGGGGCTGATTCAGCGCGACTACGGCGAAGATCGCCAGCAGGAGTTCTCGGATGCCATGGCGGACATCGACAGCAAGCTGGAAGGCCTGCGCAACCAAGTGAGCCACCCCGAGCGCATCGATACCGCCCGGGAAGCGCTGCGCTCGTGGGACGAATCACACGCAAAGATGGTCTCCGAGCTGAAGAATGGCCGCTACACCGAAGCGCTGGCCGCGGCGCTGGACACGAAGGTCAGCGAGGAAAAGCAGGACGGAAAGAAAGACCTGCGCGCCGCCGATGAAGATACGTCAGACTACACCGTCGTGGACAACGAAATGCAGGAGCTCATCAGCAGCACCCGCGAAGAACTGCGCGACATCCTGGTGGAAGGCCGCACCGCCGCCGGCCGCGTGACCAACCTCGTACTAGCCCTGACAGTGCTCTCCGCACTGTGCGTCTTCTTTGGCACTAGGCCCCGACTGCAGGAGTTCCTCTAATGAGAAAGCAAGCGTTCAAGCCTGTAGTCGCCGCCCTGACCGTCGCGGCCATTGCCGTCACCTCGGCCTGCGCCACGGAAAGCCCCGAACTGCCGGAATGGCCATCCGTACAGCACAATGCCAGCGACGATCTGCCCTACGGCGCGACGTATGTGCAGCCGGACGAGGTTCCTAGTGACGGTGACGCCGCAGCGGATACCAACACAAATATCGATAACACTGGCGACGAAGAACCGTTTGGCTCTATCAAGCCGGATACCCGCGAGCCGAAGGAGCGCGTGCCGCAGATCATGCGCCGGGGTCGTCTGGTGGTGGGCGTGGCCCAATCCCTGAACCGGCTGGGGTTCCGCGACCCGGTCTCCGGCGACGTCGCTGGCTTCGAGGTAGACCTGGCGCGCGAAATCGCGCGCGACATTTTCGGCGACCCGAACAGGATCGAATTCCGCTACGTGGAAAGCCGCGAACGCGCAGAGGCGCTCAAGAGCGGCGACGTGGACATTGTGGTGCGCACAATGTCGCCGACGCTTTCCCGCCAATCGAAACTGGAGTTTTCCATCCCCTACCTGCAGGTTCACTCGCGCCTGCTGGTGTTGAGCGACTCGAAGATCCAAAGCTTCGACGACCTGCACAAGAAGACGGTGTGCGTTACGCGCGACTCAACCTCCGCTGTGCGGGTCAAACAATACGACGTGGGGCGGCTGCTGCTGACCCAAGCGTGGACAGATTGCCTTATGGCCATGCAGCGCTTCCAGGCCGATGCGATCTATACGGATGACGCGATCCTCACCGGCCTGCGAGCCCAGGATCCCTACACAACCCTGGTGGCCGACGCGCCGGAGACCAGCTACTACTCGGTGGCTATCTCCCCGCCGGGATTCCCAAAGCATACGACCGGGCTGGTGATGCAGGTGAACTCCACCATGGAGAGGATTCGGCGCGACGGAACGTGGAGGAACCTCTATGACACGTGGCTGGCGGACTACTTAGGGCCGGCGTCATCACTACCGATTAAGTACCGCACCGAGGAAGAGACGAAGGAACTCAACAAGATCCGGCGAAGGGAGGCGAACGGCAATGCAGAGTAACGACCGCGCCGACAGTGAACCGGAGGAGCGCACCGAGGCCGTAGAGTTCGACCCCTTCGCCGACAGCGAACCAGAAGAACACACCGAAGCCGTAGAGTTCGACCCCTTCGCCGACGACGAAGACACAGACGCGACGGTGCAGCACACCGAACCCGTGGGTAACCCGGCGAACGCCGTGGACTCCGGCGAGCGCTCGCGCATCGAGGCACTATCGACGTTCCGCAAGAGGCGTGGCACGTACCGCTCCGGCGCCTCCGTGGCCGACGGAATGGTGCAACTGCCGTTCATCCCTCCGACGAACCCGGAAGACGCAGTCATTGACCCCAGCGCGGCGATCGAGAAAGGCGTGGAAGCACCGACGCTGAAGGCCGGTGACATCATTGCAGGCCAGTACGAGATCCTCGGCCCCATCGCGCACGGCGGTCTGGGCTGGGTGTACATCGCCATCGACCACAACGTTGCCGACCGCTACGTGGTGCTCAAGGGCATGATGGCCACGGAAAACGAGCAAGAGCGTGCGGTCGCGGAATCCGAGCGGGCGTTCCTGGCGGACATCACGCACCCGGGAATCGTGAAGATTTTCAACTTCATCGACGACCCACGCTCCCCCGGCGGCTTCATTGTGATGGAGTACGTCGGCGGGCCATCGCTGCGCGGGCAGCGGCGGAAGCTGGCGGCCGGGGTGCTGGATCTGGACGTGGCGATTGGCTACATCCTGGAGATCCTGCCCGCGCTGGACTACCTGCACTCCCGCGGCGTGGTCTACAACGACCTGAAGCCAGACAACATCCTGATCACCGAGGACCAGGTGAAGCTGATCGACCTGGGGGCGGTGACGGGGATCGGCGCGTTCGGGCACATCTTCGGCACCAAGGGTTTCCAGGCCCCGGAGATTGCCAAGACCGGACCGACCGTGGCCAGCGACATCTACACCGTCGGCCGCACCCTAGCCGCACTGATCGTGAACCTGCCGGTGGAAAACGGAGTGTATGTCCAGAGGCTGCCCACCCCGGACGAAGAGCCGCTGTTCCGCGAGTATTTGTCCCTGTACCGCCTGCTGCTGCGGGCCACGGACGAAGATCCGGAAGCGCGCTTTAGCTCCGCCACCGCCATGGCTAACCAGCTGATCGGCGTACTGCGGGAGATCCTGGCCATCCGCGACGGCCGCCACTACCCGCACTTGTACACCCGGTTCACCGCGCAGCGTAGTACGTTCGGCACCAAACACATTGTGTTCCGCACCGACCAGCTGGTCGACGGCGTTGTGCGCTCCGTGGAGATCTCCGTGCCGGAGGTGGTGAGCGCCCTTCCCACCCCGCTGGCCGATTCGCAGGACCCGGGATACGGCCTGCTTTCCGCCACCAGCTTCACCGAGGCCGGGGATCTGCTAGATACCCTGCGCGCTGCTTATGCCCAGCCGGAGCTGAAGCACTCCGTGGAGATTCCGCTGACAATGGTGCGTGCGCTACTGGACGTGGGCCAGACGCGCGAGGCCCACAATCTGCTGGACGAGCTGAAGCCGCGGTTGGAGAAAGACTGGCGCTTCCAGTGGCACTCTGGGGTGGCGGCGCTGCTGACGGGACAGTTCGCGGAAGCGCAGAAGTACTTCAACCGGGTGCTGTACATCCTGCCTGGTGAGCCCGCCCCGAAGTTGGCGCTGGCCGCCACCGACGAGTTGCTGCTGCAGCAGCAGGGCGTGAACTCTACGAAGCTGCTGAGCGAGCACGTCTCCCGCGCCGCTTCTGCCCTGGCTTATGCGCAGAAGTTGCCGGTGAAGGATTACACCGGGGTGCCCGGTTGGGAGCACGTCACGCTAGACCCGGTTTCTCTGCGCTTCCACGCCATGCGCCTTTATGGGCTGGTGTGGGCCACGAACCAGTCCACTGTTTCCAGCGCGTTTGGCCTGGCCAGACAGTTGCGCGCGGAGGGCATGGTCGATTCGGCGGTGGCTGCGTTGGACCGGCTGCCGCAGGCCTCGCGGCACAATCGACTGGCACGGTTGACGTCTATTTTGTTGCTTATTTCTGACGCCAACAGCCTCACCGAGTCCCGCATCCGCCGTGCGGCTAGACGTTTGGAGACCCTGCCGACTAACGAGCCGCGCCTGCCGCAAGTTCGCATCGCAGTGCTGAGCGCGGGCCTGAATTGGCTGCGTGGCGCTAGCGACGGCCCGGACGGCGTGGCGGGGATTGCCGGCGTTGGCGTTGGCGCTGGTGACACAGGTACCGGCGGTGGTGGTGCCGGAGCCGGCCGCGGTGGTGCCGGCGGTTCTGGTGCCGGCGCTGGCGGTGTTGGTCGCGGTGGTGCCGGAGCCGGTAGCGGTAAGGACAGTGCTGGCGGTGGTGCCGGAGCCGGTAGCGGCCACGGCTCTCGCAAGTCCAAGGGCAAGCGCAAGCTCGGTGCCGTGATCAGGAAAAATCGTGGTTCTACAACCAGGGCAAACGAAGCTTCTCAGGTCAAGCGGCAGGCAGCAGCGGCTCCCCTATTTGACGTGCAGTTTACCGAGCGTGGCCTGCGAACCGGCTTGGAGAAAAGCCTGCGCCAGCTGGCTCGCCAGGCTCCTTTTGCCCGCCACCGCTACGACTTGGTGGACATGGCCAACCAGATCCGCCCCCGCACCTGGTTCTAGCTGCGCACATTGTCTTAGTTGCGCGCTAACTGCGCACCTGTCCCTCAGGTTCTAACTGCGCACATTGTCCTAGCTGCGCTCTAACTGTGCGCCTGGTCGCAAAGCCCGCCTGCCCTCCCATTCCAGCTGCGCGCCTGGATCCCACGCCACGCCCCGCACTCCGTCCCTCCCCTGAGCGGCAAATGTCGCTAGAACGGGAATCCATGAAGCCGCAAGAACAGACTCCGCGAAACGCAGGCTCCTGACCTGCACTTTTGCATTAATGAAAATTATCTGCATTAACGCATTCTCGTTCTAACGACATTTCAGCCCCAGCAGGCACCAAAACCCCGCCCGGCGAGCCTGCGCTTTCGCCCGGCGAGGCACGCATTCCCGTTCTAACGACATTTCAGCTCCAGCGGGGCAGCCAGAGCGACCCTGCACCCAGGCAGCCCCTACTGCTGCTCGGCCGACTCCGTCGCCTAGCGCGCAATCGCCAGCTCCAGACCCTACTGCTGCTCGGCCAGCTCCGTCGCCTGGCGCGCGATCGCCAGCTCCTCATTCGTCGGAACCACGAACACCTTCACCTGGGAATCGTCAGTAGAGATCTCCCGCGCGCCGACAATCCCCTCGGAGTTCTCATTCCGCGCCTCGTCAATTTCAATACCGAAATTCTGCAGGTCAGCCATAGCATCGCGGCGCACCTGCGCTGCGTTCTCACCCACACCTGCGGTGAATACAATCGCATCCACGCCACCCAGGATCAGCATGTAAGACCCAATGAAGCGGCGCAGCGCGTGGATGTACACGTCGTAAGCCAGCTGCGCATTTTCATCGCCGTCCTCAATCAGGGGCTTCAGCTCGCGGAAGTCGTTTACGCCAGCCATGCCCTTCAGACCGGACTCGCGGTTCAGCAGCTTATCCGCCTGGTCCACCGTCATCCCACCGGAGCGCGCCAGGTGGAAAATAATGCCCGGGTCAATGTCGCCGGAGCGGGTGCCCATGACCAGGCCGGCGAGTGGCGTCAATCCCATCGTCGTATCAACAGCCACACCGCCACGAATCGCGGCGGCCGAGGCACCGTTACCCAGGTGCAGAGTGATCTGGTTGACCTCCTCGGCGGGCTTGCCCAGCAGGTCCGGAACCTTGGAGGACACGTACTCGTGGCTGGTGCCGTGGAAGCCATAGCGGCGGATGTTGTACTCGTCGGCGATGTCCTTCTTGACGGCATAATTCGCCGCGTGCTCCGGCAGTGTGGAGAAGAACGCGGTGTCGAACACTGCCACGTGCGGGACGTGTTCCAGCAGCGCGCGGGCGTTTTCAATGCCGTCGATGTTGGCGGGGTTGTGCAGCGGCGCCAGCGGGATGAGCTCCTTGAGCTGCTCAATCACCTCGTCGTCGATGAGTACGGGCTCTGTGAACGTTGCACCACCGTGGACCACGCGGTGCCCTGCTGCTACCAGGTCTAGGTCTTGGGGTCCGACGCCCAGTAGCGTCATCATGCCGAAGGCGCGTTCTAGGCCAACAGAGTGGCTGAGGATAGGGCGATTGTCTTCCATCTTCGACGTTTCCGTCTGAATCTGGATGTGTCCCTTCTTCTCACCGATTTTCTCGACGATGCCGGAGACGAATGGCTCCGCCGTCGCGCTTGCTTCCGGATCGAGAACTTGGAACTTGATGGAGCTGGAGCCCGAGTTGAGGACGAGTACGTACTTGGTCACTTTTCTTCTCTGTTCTTTTCGCTTCTTCTTCTGCCGGCTTTCCGGCTATTTGGCCTGGATCGCAGTGATCGCCACGGTGTTCACGATGTCCGGCACGGTCGCGCCACGCGAGAGGTCATTCACCGGCTTGTTCAGGCCTTGCAGGATCGGCCCCACGGCCAGCGCATTGGCAGTGCGCTGGACCGCCTTGTAGGTAATGTTTCCGCAGTTCAGGTCCGGGAACACGAACACGGTTGCCTGGCCCGCCACGTCGGAGCCCGGCAGCTTCTTCTGGCCGACGGATTCCACCACTGCGGCGTCGAACTGCAGCGGCCCGTCAAGTGGCAGGTCTGGGTTGTTCTCCTGGGCCTTCTTCACTGCGGCGGCCACGGCTTCCACGTCCGCGCCCGCACCGGAGGTGCCGGTGGAGTAGCTCAGCATCGCCACCTTCGGCTCGATGCCGAACTGCGCGGCGGTCTGCGCGGACACGGCGGCGATCTCCGCCAGCACCTGCCCGCGGATCTTCTCCCGGGAGACCTG
>NZ_CALLDG010000043.1 GCF_937999985.1 uncultured Corynebacterium sp. | reverse complement strand
GGCGAAGGTGAGGACTGGGGCGCCCAGCTGTTCAACTAGCCGGGGGCGCCGGGCTTAACGCGGGGGGTTAGAGGTTCAGAACGAACGCGTTGGAGGCGTTCAGCTCCGCCTTGACCTCTTCGACCAGCTGCTGGTCCAGATCCTCGCTCACGCGCAGAACCAGAGTTGCCGTCTGCTCATCGTCCGTCGGGGACAGCGCGGCGGCGTCGATGTTGATGCCCTTGTTGCCCAGCAGCGTGCCGACCTTGCCGAGCGCACCCGGCTGATCCGGGTATGCCAGGAACAGGTTGGTGCCGGTGGCTCGCAGGTCCAGGCCGCGGTGGTTGATGCGGACGATCTTCTCCACGTGCTCCAGGCCGGTCAGCGCGCCAGCGACGGTGGCGGTGGTGCCGTCCGCGGCGACAACCTGAACCTCCAGGATGGAACGGTGGCTGACGGACTCGTCCTGAGTCTGTACGTCCAGCTCCACGCCGCGCTCTTCAGCGATCTGCGGGGCGTTGACGAAGGTGACCTGCTCATCGATCACACCGGAGAACACGCCGCGCAGGCCAGCCAGACCCAGCGCGTCGACGGACTCGGTGGACAGCTCGCCGCGGGCGGTGACGGTCACGGTGTTCGGAGCGCTGTTCAGCAGCTCGGAGGCGACGCGCCCCAGGTTGGTGGCCAGGTTCAGCCACAGGGCAACTTCCTCGGAAACCTTGCCGCCGGAGACGTTCACGGCGTCCGGCACGAAGTCGCCGGCCAGGGCCTTCAGAACGGATGCGGCAACGTCGGTGCCCGCGCGGTCCTGCGCCTCTACGGTGGAAGCGCCCAGGTGCGGAGTAACGACGACCTCTTCCAGCTCGAACAGCGGGGAGTCGGTGCACGGCTCGGAGGCGTACACGTCGAAGCCGGCGCCGCGGATGTGGCCGGACTTGATGGCCTCCGCCAGGGCGGCCTCGTCCACCAGGCCGCCGCGGGCGGCGTTGATGATGATCTGCCCCTTCTTGGACTTGGCCAGCAGGTCCGCGTCGAACATGCCCGCGGTTTCCTTAGTCTTCGGCAGGTGGATGGTCACGAAGTCGGAGCGGCTCATCAGCTCTTCCAGCTCCACTAGTTCCACACCCAGCTGTGCAGCGCGAGCGGGGTTGGCGTACGGGTCGTAAGCGATGATGTCCGTCTCGAAAGCGGCCAGGCGCTGTGCAAACAGCTGGCCGATGTGGCCGAAGCCGACGATGCCAACGGTCTTGCCCAGGATCTCCACGCCCTTGAAGGAGGAACGCTTCCACTCGCCGTCGCGCAGGGTCTTGTCGGCGGCGGGGATCTGGCGGGCGGTGGACAGCAGCAGGCTGATTGCGTGCTCGCAAGCGGAGTGGATGTTGGAGGTCGGAGCGTTGGCGACCATCACGCCGCGGGAGGTGGCGGTGTCGATGTCAACGTTGTCCAGACCCACGCCTGCGCGGCCGACGATCTGCAGCTTCGGTGCTGCCTCGAGCACCTCGGCGTCGACGGTGGTTGCAGAGCGGACCAGCAGCGCGTCTGCGTCTGCGACTGCCTTCAGCAGCTCGGGGCGGTTCGGACCGTCGACCCAGCGAACCTCGACGGAATCGCCGAGGGCATCGACGGTGGACTGGGACAGTTTGTCGGCGATGAGGACTACCGGACGGGTGTTACTCACGAATGTTTCTCCCTAAAGTGCGACATTGCCTCGCCCACGCCGAAACGACCGCGCCGACGCGGGAAGGGACCACGCCATCCAAATGTGACGTGCGACCCTTACAGCATAGCTCTTACCTCTGCGTCACTCAGCATTGCCTTAAGGAATTGTTGTACCGCTCTGTCTGCATCGAAGTTGACGCCGATAAGTACCACCTCACTGGAGGGAGTTAGCCCCACCTGGCGCCACCCGCCCGCCGGCTGTATCCGCAGGTCGGGACCAGCTTGGTGCCAGACGTGAGCGAGTTCCGGGCGGTCGGCGATCCAGCAGTATCCCTTGGAGCGCACCAGCCCGGTTATGGAGCGCAGAGCCTTGATCAGCCTCTCCCGGTCGAAGGGGCGGTCCCCACGGAAGACAACGGAGCTGATGCCGTACTCTTCCGTCTCTGGGGTGTGCGGGCTTTCCAGCTCGTCGAGGTAGCCCTCGTAGGCGCGGGCTGTCGCTTCGTCGTAGAGGTGTGCGCCGAGAATGTCGTCGACCACCGACCGCCCGGCGCCGTCCGCAGTATCCGTCGCCTCAGCCGCACTGCCTGACGAGCCGCCAGGAGCCCCGTCCCCGTCCAGCGATCCAGCGGTGGCGATGCGGCCGTGGAGGAGCTTTTCAATGCGCGCCCGCGGGTTCATTCGGCGCAGCAGCGCTACCGTCGCGCGGTAGCGCTGCTCGCTGACAAGGTCCGCCTTGGTGACGTAGATGACGTCCGCGAATTCCACCTGATCGACTAGCAGATCCGCGATGGTGCGTTCATCGTCCGCAGTCGCCTGCAGGTCCGCTTCTGTGAGCAGCTTCTTCTGCCCTATTTGCGGCAGGAACTGGGCGGCGTCAACAAGAGTGACCATAGTGTCGATCGGCGCAACGTCCGCGAGGCGAGTACCGTCCTCCCAACGCCATTCGAAGGTTGCAGCGACGGGCATGGGCTCGGAGATGCCGGTGGATTCGATAACGATGTGGTCGAAGCTGCCGCTGCGCGCGAGCGTGCCGACGGATTCCACCAGGTCTTCACGCAATGTGCAGCAGATGCAGCCGTTAGTGAGTTCGACGAAGCGGTCTTCGCCGCGCGTGAGGTGGCCTTCGCCGGCGATGAGGGCAGCGTCGATGTTGATTTCCGAGAAGTCGTTGACGATCACCGCGATGCGGCGGCCTCCTCGGTTGGCGAGGAGGTCGTTCAGTAGCGTTGTTTTGCCCGAGCCGAGGAAGCCGGACAACACCGTGACGGGCGTGGCGGTCGCAGGCATCGCACTCGCGGTGGTGGCAGTCGACGCGACGTCCGCAGGCACCCCACTTCTCTGGCGCAGGGCCTCGCCAGAAGCAGCAACTTCGGAAGCTGGGTGGTCGGAAGAATGGCTATGTGTATGTCTCATAGCCCGTCACCCTACACGTTATTGCAAGCCGTTTTCATTAGTGACGGTGGGAGTGCACTTCGAAATACCTCTAACGGCCCTATCTTTAGCGCCTTTAGCGTCTTTAACGTCTTTAGCGATACGGAATCGGCAAGACTCTCCCCGTTTCCGGATCCCTAACCTCCAGGCAGGAAATCCCGAAAAGCTCCTCAACGAGCTTCGCAGACATAACGCCTTCCGTCTCCCCCGCTGCCAGCATCTGACCGTCACGCATAGCGACGATGGAGTCGGCGAAGCGGGCCGCGTGCGTCATGTCGTGCACGACCATCACCACAGTTCGGCCGGCGGTGTTGAGATCCCGCACCAAATCCAGAATCGCGATCTGATGGGCGGGATCCAGGTACGTCGTTGGTTCGTCAAGGAGCAGCACGGGAGTCTGCTGAGCCACGGTCATTGCTACCCACACTCGCTGGCGCTGACCGCCGGACAGATCCGTCGCTGGAACGTCGAGCAGGGCAGTAACCCCGGCGCGTTCCGCCGCCTCCTCCACCGCGCGGTGGTCCTCCGCTCCCAACGACGCAAATGCCCCAGTATACGGATACCGACCGTACGCGATAACTTCCCGCACGCTCACCCCTTCGGGAGTAACGGGCTGTTGCGGCAAGAACGCAACGTGCCGGGCAAACTCACGCGCGCTCATCCTGCGGATGGAGCGATCGCCTAGGTAGACCTGCCCCTTAGAGATTGGTTGTTGACGCCCCAACGCTCGCAGCAGCGTAGATTTTCCGCAGCCATTCGGGCCTATGAGGGCGGTAATCTTCCCCTCCGGAACCTGGAGAGAGACATCTCGCAAGACATCCGGGCCGCCGTAGCCTACCGTGATGGTCTCGGCGTGCAAGGCAGGTTCACTCATCGGGAGCTCCTTTCATCTGTCGTGGGCGCCGCGGGGGCTCCCGCAGGGGTGCGAGACATACGCAGCAGAAGATAAATGAAGTACGGGGCGCCGACAACGGAAATCAACGCACCCACAGGGATTTCGGTGGGTGCAAATGCCCAGCGGCCAAGGGCGTCACAAAAAACGACCAACCCCGCGCCAGCCAGCGCAGACACTGGCAACACTCGCCTGGCAGCACCGCCAACTAGCAGTCGAGCAGCATGCGGCACGATTAGTCCTGCGAATCCCAACACCCCCGCCGCAGCCACAGCTGCAGCTCCCAACAGGATCGCGAACAGCACCGCCACGAGCTTGTCATCCACGCCGACGTAATTGGGAATC
>NZ_CALLDG010000042.1 GCF_937999985.1 uncultured Corynebacterium sp. | reverse complement strand
ATCTTTTTAGAACAAAGCGCGTGTTGCTCATGTGACTACTGTGAACAGTGCGACTAAAGTGGTGGCCATGTCTGTCACTAGTCGCTCTCGCAGCTCTGCGCCCCGCGGAAGGGGCGCACACGCCAACCGACCGAGCTCCAGCCGTCGTGGTGGGTTCGAAGATACTCGAACCACCGCGCCGGTCGGTGCCGGTTATTCTGGCTATGCCGGGGGCGAGGACTTCGAGAGGACCGGCAGCGCCTTCGGCGTGGTCGGCCACTCGCTGGGGTCTGCGTTTAGCGGAGCGGCACGGGGCATCGGTGGCTTGACTCGCCGCCTAGCGACCCGCCGTGACGCAGGTGACTTTGATTCTTATGACGATGCAGATTTTCTAGAGGAGGCGGAAACCCAGGTGATCTCCAAGCGGGGTAAGCAGCGGAATTCGCGCAATAGTCAAGCCAAGAAGCTTGATTCGGGTCGTGGTTTGCGCGCTGGTGACGGTTGGACGCCGGACACTGAGGACGATGGTTTTGACGCCGACTTCAGCGCCCAAGACCCCAGCGAAGGTGCAGAACCGATGCGCATCGGCGGCTCCTACGACGGTGCAGCCATCGGCGTGTTCGCTGTAGCCCTAATCCTGGCTGGAACCCTGTGGTTCGGAGTGGGCGGTGCCGTGGGTAACGGCATCGCGGGAATTCTTACCTGGATCATCGGCGCGGGCGGATACGTAGTCCCGATCGCCATGGCCTTCGCCGCCTGGGTGTTGATGGTCGGCATCGAGCGCACTCAGCGTTCCACCGTCCGCCTGTGGATCGGCTCCGCGCTGGTGGTGCTGCCGATGTTGGGGCTCATTCATATCTTCGCTGGCCAGCCCACTGACAGTGCCGGAAAGGCGAGCGCAGGTGGTCTGGTCGGCCAGGCTATCGGTACGCCGATGGCCGTTGGCTTTAGCGTCTACCTGGCCGTTCCTCTGTTGCTGCTGGCCATTGTGTACGGTGCTCTGCAGCTCACAGGGCTGACGGTGAAGCAGATTTACACCCTCGCAGCGGACTTCCTGGGGGTGGGCACTTGGCGCGATGGTCGCGGTAACGATGATTACGCCGACTACGAAGCCCAATCCAACGACGTTGACGAGGACGATCAGTATGGCCACGTCGACCGCCAGATCACCCGCGCCGCCCGCCGGACGCCGATGGACAACTACCCGGTGGCGGAGCAGGGGAGCGACGTAGACGAAGCGGCTGATTCCAACGAGACCTTGGTGCTCGACACTGCGGCCTCCCACACACCGCAGCGTCGCAAGCGCACCCAGCCGAAGCGCACCCAGCCGAAGTCTGCTCCGCAGGTGGAGGACGTCGCAGAGTTGCTGGACGACGACGAGCCTGAGCCCAAGGCAGAGTCCAAGCCTGAGCCCAAGCGGGATCCCGTAGCCGACTCCCGTGACTCGGTGCGACAGGCCATCATTGCCCGCTCGGGGATTGACGCTGCTGCGGTTCCAGCCTCCACGCCGAAGTCGGAGCTGGAAGAGGATGTGGCTGAGGGCGTCACAGATAAGGTCGCAGAGAGAGCCACAACGAACAAGGAAGACAGCGACTACGCGCTGCCGTCGACGGACCTGTTGCTGAACGGCGATGCGCCGAAAACTCGTAGTGAGACGAACGATCGGATGATCGAGGCGATCACCGACGTGTTCGAGGAATTCAACGTCGACGCGCAGGTGACGGGCTTCAGCCGTGGCCCGACAGTGACCCGCTACGAGGTAGAACTCGGCCCGGGCGTGAAGGTCTCCAAGATCACGAACCTGCAGTCCAACCTGGCCTACGCGGTGGCCACCGACAACGTCCGCCTGCTGACCCCGATTCCGGGCAAGTCCGCAGTGGGTATTGAGGTGCCCAACACTGACCGCGAAATGGTGCGCCTCGGCGATGTGCTTGAGGCGCCGAAGGTGCGCGGCGATGCCGACCCGATGGTTATCGGGCTGGGCAAGGACATCGAGGGCGACTTTGTAGCCCACTCGATTCAGAAGATGCCGCACCTGCTGGTGGCCGGCTCCACGGGTTCCGGTAAGTCGGCCTTCGTGAACTCCATGCTGGTTTCGCTACTGACCCGCGCCACGCCGGACGAGGTACGCCTGATCCTGGTGGATCCGAAAATGGTGGAGCTGACCCCCTACGAGGGCATCCCGCACCTGATTACGCCCATCATCACCCAGCCGAAGAAGGCGGCCGCCGCTCTGACCTGGCTAGTGGAGGAGATGGAGCAGCGCTACATGGACATGAAGGCCAGCCGGGTGCGCCACATCAAGGACTTCAACCGCAAGGTTAAGTCCGGCGAGATCACCACCCCGCTGGGCTCGGAGCGCGAGTACCGCCCGTACCCGTACATCGTGTGCGTGGTCGACGAGCTGGCCGACCTGATGATGACCGCTCCGCGCGAGATCGAGGATTCGATCGTGCGCATCACCCAGAAGGCCCGCGCCGCCGGTATCCACCTGGTGCTGGCAACGCAGCGCCCGTCGGTGGACGTGGTCACCGGCCTGATTAAGACGAACGTTCCTTCCCGACTGGCCTTCGCCACCAGCTCCTCGACCGACTCCCGCGTGATCCTGGACCAGGGTGGCGCGGAGAAGCTGATCGGTATGGGCGATGGCCTGTTCATTCCGCAGGGTGCAGGAAAGCCGCAGCGCATTCAGGGTGCTTTCGTGACGGACGAGGAGATCAACGCCGTCGTGGAGGCCGCCAAGGATCAGGCCGAGCCCGACTACACCGAG
>NZ_CALLDG010000041.1 GCF_937999985.1 uncultured Corynebacterium sp. | reverse complement strand
GGGAATCCTGGTGAACCGCGGAATCGACGTCACCCAGGCCACCCTGTCCCGCGACCTGGTGGACCTCGGCGCGAAGAAGGTGCGCGTGGGCGGGGAGGTTTACTACTCCCTGTCCGACGACGTGCGCGTGGACGGGCCGGACAAGCTGCGGCGCGTCCTAGCCGAGCTGCTGGTCGACCACGACCACTCCGGAAACATCGCCGTCCTGCGCACCCCACCCGGTGCCGCGCAGTACCTGGCCAGCATCCTGGACCGCTCGGACGTAAACCGAGTGGTGGCCACCATCGCCGGTGACGATACCGTGTTCGTCCTGGCACGGGAGCCGCTCAACGGCAAGGAGCTGGGGGAGTATTTCTTCCAGCTGGCACATAGCTAAAATCAAATAACGGATACAACAACTAGAACGCACAAAGAGTTTCGAAGGGAAGCTTAGAAGAATGAAGGATCGCGTAGTACTCGCATACTCCGGCGGGCTGGATACCACCGTGGCCATCAGCTGGATCGCTAAGGAGCGCAACGCAGAGGTCGTCTGCGTCTCCATCGACCTGGGTCAGGGCGGCGAGGACATGGAGACCGTCCGCCAGCGCGCCCTCGGTGCCGGCGCCGTGGAATCCATCGTCGTGGACGCCCGCGACGAGTTCGCCAACGACTACTGCCTGCCGACCATCAAGGCCAACGGCATGTACATGAAGGAGTACCCGCTGGTCTCCGCGATCTCCCGCCCGCTGATCGTCAAGCACATGGCGGATGCAGCCAAGGAGCACGGCGGCACCGCCGTCGCCCACGGCTGCACCGGCAAGGGCAATGACCAGGTCCGCTTCGAGGTTGGCTTCGCCAACACCGCCCCGGACCTGGAGATCATCGCCCCGGTCCGCGACTACGCCTGGACCCGCGAGAAGGCCATCGCCTTCGCCGAGGAAAACGGCATCCCGATCGAGCAGTCCAAGTCCTCCCCGTTCTCCATCGACCAGAACGTGTGGGGCCGCGCCGTGGAGACCGGCTTCCTGGAGGATCTGTGGAACGCCCCGACCAAGGACGTCTACGCCTACACCGAGGATCCGGGCCTGGGCCAGGCACCGGACGAGGTCATCATCTCCTTCGAGTCCGGTGTGCCGGTGGCCATCGACGGTAAGAAGGTCACCGTCCTGGAGGCCATCGAGGAGCTGAACCGCCGCGCGGGTGCGCAGGGTGTCGGCCGTCTGGACATGGTTGAGGACCGCCTGGTGGGCATCAAGTCCCGCGAGATTTACGAGGCTCCGGGCGCTATGACCCTGATCCGTGCCCACGAGGCTCTGGAGGCCGTCACCGTCGAGCGCGAGCTGGCCCGCTACAAGCGCGGCATCGACGCAGAGTGGTCCAACCAGGTCTACGACGGCCTGTGGTTCAGCCCGCTGAAGCGCTCCCTGGACGCGTTCATCGACTCCACCCAGACCCACGTCACCGGCGACATCCGCCTGGTGCTGCACGCGGGCTCCATCACCGTCAACGGCCGCCGCTCCGGCAAGTCCCTGTACGACTTCAACCTGGCCACCTACGACGAGGGCGACTCCTTCGACCAGTCCATGGCCCGCGGTTTCGTGGAGCTGCACGGCCTGTCCTCCAAGATCGCCTCCAAGCGCGACCTGGCCAATTAGGCACTGGCTAACTAGGCAACCGGCCAACTAGAGCAGAAAGGCACACCCAAACATGACCACCGAGGCACACGGCACGAACGAAGGCGCCCTGTGGGGCGGCCGATTCTCCGGCGGACCGACTGAGGCGATGGCCGCCCTGTCGAAGTCCACGCACTTCGACTGGGTTTTGGCTCCCTACGACGTGCTGGCCTCGCAGGCTCACGCGCGGGTGCTGCACAAGGCCAACCTGCTGAGCGACGAGGACTTCGATACCCTCATCGCCGGCCTGCAGAAGCTTGGCGAGGACGTGGCCGACGGAACCTTTGGCCCCGAGCCTAGCGACGAGGACGTCCACGGTGCGATGGAGCGCGGCCTGATTGATCGCGTTGGCCCCGAGGTCGGCGGCCGCCTGCGCGCGGGCCGTTCCCGCAATGACCAGGTGGCCACCCTGTTCCGCATGTGGGTGCGCGACGCGATCCGCGACATTACCGCGGGAGTGCTCGACGTCGTGGACGCGCTGGTTGCCCAGGCCGATCGCCACCCAGAGGCCATCATGCCTGGTAAGACGCACTTCCAGGCTGCCCAGCCGGTACTGTTGGCTCACCAGCTGTTGGCCCACGCACAGCCGCTGCTGCGCGACGTGCAGCGCTTCCAGGATCTGGATAAGCGCCTGGCAGTGTCCCCGTATGGTTCCGGCGCGCTCGCGGGGTCGTCCCTGGCGCTCGACCCGGAGGCCATCGCGGAGGAGCTCGGCTTTGATTCTGCTGCGGATAACTCTATTGACGCCACCAGTTCCCGCGACTTCGCCTCTGAGGCAGCCTTTGTGTTTGCCCAGGTGGCGGTGGATCTCTCCCGCCTGGCCGAGGAGATCATCGCTTGGTCCACTCCGGAGTTCGGCTACGTTACGCTGGCCGATGAGTGGTCCACCGGCTCGTCGATTATGCCGCAGAAGAAGAACCCGGATGTTGCCGAGCTGATGCGAGGCAAGACCGGCCGCCTGATCGGCAACGCCACCGGACTGTTGGCCACTCTGAAGGCCATGCCGCTGGCCTACAACCGCGACCTGCAGGAGGACAAGGAACCTATCGCGGATTCCGTTGCCCAGCTGAACCTGCTGCTCCCGGCGATGGCCGGCCTGGTCGGCACGTTGACGTTCCACCCGGACCGTCTGCGCGAGCTCGCCCCGGCGGGCTTCACGCTGGCCACCGACCTAGCGGAGTGGATGGTTCGCCAGGGAGTGCCTTTCCGCGTGGCACACGAGGCCTCCGGCTCCTGCGTCCGAATTGCGGAATCGCGCGGCGTGGATCTGGTGGATCTCACCGATGAGGAGCTGGCAGGGGTGCACGAAGCTCTGACCCCCGAGGTGCGCGAGGTGCTGACCATCGACGGCGCAGTTGCTTCCCGCGCTACCCGCGGCGGCACTGCCGGCGTGCGTGTGGCCGAGCAGAAAGAGCGAGTGCGCGAGGCCGCCGCAGCTGACCGCAAGTGGGCGGAGAAAACCCGCCTGGTCTAAAACCCTGCGGGCCTAGATCCCGACCCCGTGCTCATTCGCCCCGCCGGGCAGGTTGTGCAAACGCACTCCCTGCCCGGCGGCGTGCTGTGCAAAGCGCTCGACAAAGCTCGCTGAGCGCTTGCCGGAGGCGCAGTACACCACCACGTCCACGGCTCCCGCTGCAGTGCTGGCCTCGGC
>NZ_CALLDG010000040.1 GCF_937999985.1 uncultured Corynebacterium sp. | reverse complement strand
AGGTGGGGGAGTGCTGACGATGCGAGCCAACCCGCTGCCGTGGGATCGTCCGTTGATGAGTGGCATGTTTTTCTCCTCTTTTCGCCTGTGTCTGATTACTTAGGCCGCCGTCGGCCGGTAGAAGCCCTTGAACGGCATTCCGATATTGTCTTGCCTGATGGGGCTGATCTGCACCGGATCACCGGCCTCGATCATGTTCCCGCCGTCGACGATCATCGCCACGTGCCCGTCCCACACCGCCAGGTCGCCTGCTTGCACCTCCGCGCGCGGGATCTGCGGTCCGACCGCCTGTGCACTTGCCGTCCGCGGCAGATCCACCCCGGCCTGCTGGTAGGCCCATTGCACCAGGCCACTGCAGTCCAGCCCCTTGCCCGGCACCGTCCCACCCCACTGATACGGGGTGCCCAGGGCCGTCTTCGCCGCGGCTACCGCCTTGTGTGCCTGGTCCGTCGGTGCGCCCGGCGCGCTGTTGTTATCTGGTGACGCCGGCGCCGCAACCTCTGCCGTGTCCGGATTCCTGGCAGGCAACCGCTCGGGGATCTGCTTCTTCTTCACCTCGTGCACGTCCAGGGTCAACCCGCGCAGCTCCTCCTCTAGTGTGTGCATGCGATCTTCCGCCCGCCCGAAGTGTCGCAACACCAGCGGCATCGCCGCGCCGAGGCCATTAACCAAGCCCAGCGGGCCGGCCATGCCGCTGGTGGCCACTGCCTGGCCGATTTCCCGCACGCAGTCATCGAAGATGATGCTCAAATCCCCGATTGCCCGCTCTACGGCCTGGGCTGCCTGCCCCGCCAGCTTGTCCAGTGCACCGCCTGCACCTAAGGCCTGGGAAACGACCTTGGCCACCGAGTCCAGGGAGCCGTGCACGTTATCGCCCGCCCGCCCCTGCAGGGCGGAGGCCGCCAGGTTCCCAAGATCCTCCAGGCCTTTTACCCCGGAGACGCTGGCGCTGAGGCCCGGGCTAAACGGCGAGGGGATCGCCGCGGCCAGTGGTGCCACCAGGCTCGCTATGTCTAGCACCTCAGACCTCCCTCAGCCCGCTGAAGGCGTGGGAGTACTCGCCCTCGTGTCCGTCTAGTCCGCGATGCACGCGCCCCAGCGCAAACGTGGCGTCATTAAAGTAGCTCTCCGCATCCCGCAACAACCCATCGTGGGCTTCCCGCGCCGTCGACAGCGCCCGCAGAAAATCCTTAAGCGCCGGCGGCGCCACCATCCCCACGGCGCCGTGCAGTGGCGCGACCTTTCCCTGCAGCGCGGTACTCACATCCTGCGTACGCTCCTTTAGCTGCCCCACCAGTTCCGAATCGGCCGCTAACGCATCCCCTGAAAGCATGAAACCCTCCCCAAATACACTCTCAGCTTCTTTAGACTCCGCCGCAGCCCGAAAGGTTCAATCGCGGATCAACTAGAGTGGGGAACCATGGAAATTCAGGTGGTTAATCATCCGCTCGTCGCCTCCCGGCTCAGCATTATGCGCGACAAGAACAGCGACAATGCACAGTTCCGCGCCGCTTTGTCCGACCTGGGGGCCATGCTGATCTACGAGGCCTCGGCGGACCTGGTGGTCGAACACTTCGAGCTCGAAACCCCCGTCGCCACCACCGCCGGCACGCGGCTGGAAAAGCCCCCGATCATCGTGCCCGTCATCCGCGCGGGCCTGGGCATGATCGACCCGGCGCTGTCCATGATTCCCGACGCACAAGTTGGGTTCATCGGCATGGCCCGCGACGAAACCACCCACGAGCCCGTGCCCTACCTGGAGGCGCTGCCGGACGACCTCAGCGACCAGCCGGTGTTCCTGGTCGACCCGATGCTGGCCACCGGTGGCTCGCTGCTGCACGCCATCCGCCTGCTGGAGGATCGCGGTGCCAACGACATCACCTGCGTGTGCATGGTCTCCGCCCAGCCGGGTGTAGATGCGCTGGTGGAGGCCAACGTGAGTGTGCGCCGACTGTTCACCGCGACCATCGACCCCAGCCTGAACGAGGAGGCGTACATCGTCCCCGGCCTGGGCGATGCCGGCGACCGCCTATACGGCCCCCGTAACATCGACCTTTAGGCGCTCCAGCAGCGCCTCCACGGCCTGCGCATCCGCCCCTGGCTCCGCGCTGACCTCCAGGTAGAATTTCGCCTTCGGCTCGGTGCCGGACGCGCGGGCGACCACGCGCAGTCCCATATCTCCGGAAGTGCCCACCAGTCGCACGCCGTCGGTGCGGTTGCCCGCGGAATCCTCGATCGGCCCGGCCTGCATGGCCGCGCCCGCGAGCTCAGCCGGTGGGTTGTCCGCCCAGCGCGCGATCAGCTCGTGCGCTTCTTCCGCACTGTCGAAACGTGCGCTGACCTGCGCGGTCCTGAACACCCCATAGGTGGCCTCAATGTCGTCTAGCTCGGCGGCCAGATCCGTCTCGGCCGCCCACGCCGCCGCGATCAGCGCCGTCGCAATGCCGTCCTTGTCCGCCACGATGTGCGGCGCGGGCGCGGTGCCGATCGCCTCCTCATAGGCGAAAGCCAGCTCGCCCGGCCGATCGTCGGCAGCGCGCGCCAGATTCTTAAAGCCAGTCAGCGTCTCCACGTAGTCCCAGCCCTCGGCGCGTGCCATGCGCCCCAGCAGCTGCGAACTGACCACCGTTGTCGCCACTACAGGCTTTTTCTTTGTGGACGCCCCCACGTCCGCCAGTACCCGGCGCGCCAGCAGGGGGCCGGCCTCGTCCCCGCGCAGCATGTGGTACTCGCCATCCGCCCGCTTGAGCCCCAGCATGCAGCGATCCGCATCCGGATCCAGGGCGATCAGCAGGTCCGCGTCGATGGCGCGGGCCTCTTCCAGCAGCGCGTCGGTGGCGCCGGGCTCCTCCGGGTTGGGGAAGTCCACCGTCGGGAAGGTCGGGTCCGGCCAGCGTTGCGAAGCCACCGCGTGCACGTTGCCGAAGCCGTTCTCGCGCAAGGCCCACTCCAGGGCGTTGCCGCCCACGCCGTGCATGGGGGTGTAGAGGATCTTTAGCTTCCGCCGCGGCGCCAGCTCCGCCTGGCGGCCGGTGGCCACCAGGGTGCCCAGCTCGGTGACATAGCCGGAGACCACGGACAGGTCTACCGACTTCGCCTCAGAGCGCGGAATCTTCGCCGCGTCAGTTGGCTGGGCGGCAATGTGCTCTTCTATCTGCCGGTCGGCGGGGGAGACCAGCTGAGAGCCGCCGTCCAGGTACAGCTTGTAGCCGTTGTCCTGCGCGGGGTTGTGCGAGGCGGTGATCTGCACGCCCACGTCCATGTGCCGGGAGCGCACCAGCCACGCCAACACTGGGGTGGGGGATGGCTCCGCGATGAGGGTCACGTCGAAGCCTGCGCCCGCGAAGGTTTCCGCCGTAGCGCGGGCTAGAGCGTGGGAGGCGTAGCGGGCGTCATATCCCACAGCCGCACGAAAAACCCCGTCGGCGCGCGAGGGGCGCTTTCGCTCCTTGAGCCACGCAGCCACACCGGCCGTGGCGCGGGTGGCGGTGCCGACGTTCATCTCGTCTGGCCCGGGGCCGATCTTGGCGCGCAGGCCGGCGGTGCCGAACTTCAACTGGCTCATAGGTTGTTCACCAGCTCGCCGAGCAGCTTGCCCATGTCGTTGGCGGCTTCCTTGCCCGCCTGCAGGACCTCCTCGTGGTTCAGGGCCTCGCCGGTAACCCCCGCCGCCAGGTTCGTGACCAGCGAGATTCCCAGCACATCCACGTCCGCCTCGCGCGCGGCGATCGTCTCGTAGACCGTGGACATGCCCACCAGGCCCGCGCCCAGGGTGCGCAGCATGTGGATCTCCGCTGGGGTTTCGTACTGAGGTCCGGGCATCATCGCGTACACAGCCTCGCGCATGCCGGGGCGCAGCTTCTGCACCTTGGCGCGCAGCTCGGGGCTGTAGGCATCCACCAGGTTCACGAAGTTCGCGCCCGTCAGGGGTGTCTTGGCGGTGAAGTTAATGTGATCGGCGATCAGCACCGGCTCGCCGACGGTCATGCCCTCGGTCAGGCCACCCGCGGCGTTGGTCAGCACGATCGTCTGCACGCCCGCGGCCGCGGCGGTGCGAACCGCATGGGCAGTGCGCCACAGCTCGTGGCCCTCGTAGGCGTGGGTGCGGCCCAGCAGCACCAGCACGTTGCGGCCGCCGATGCGGGCGCTGCGCACCGTGCCACCGTGCCCCTGCGCGGTGGGTGCCAAAAAGCCCGGCAGCTCCGACATCGGGAATTCCTGCAGATCTTCCGCGCCTTCGCACAGCACGTCGGCGGCGGGGCGCCACCCCGAGCCGAGCACCACGGCACAGTCGTAGGAATCGAGGCCGGTGCGCTCCTTCAGCGCCGCCGCAGCCTCTGCGGCCAATTCATAAGGATTTGGGGAAGCAGTCATGCCAACCAAGAATACCGCAGGCGCTAGACTAGACAGGTCAGTAAAAGTGAGAGGGACGTGAGTATTCAAGTGCAAGACGGCACACAGGAACGCGCGCAGGAAAGCAGCACCCATTCCGTCGCCCAGTTCGTGCAGAACTGGACGCGGGACAACGCACAGCGGGTCATCGACTGGCGC
Organism: uncultured Corynebacterium sp.; assembly: GCF_937999985.1. Lineage (GTDB taxonomy): Bacteria > Actinomycetota > Actinomycetes > Mycobacteriales > Mycobacteriaceae > Corynebacterium. The sequence goes on along the minus strand of NZ_CALLDG010000040.1, from coordinate 17,833 downwards.
CGTCACCTGCACCGCAACCCCGAGCTGTCGCACATGGAGACGGAGACCACCCGCTTTCTGGCTGCCGAGCTCGAGCGCGCCGGGCTGCAGCCCGTGGCTCTGCCCTCCACGGGCCTGATCGCCGACATCGGCCCTGTGGGTGCGCCCCGCATCGCCTTCCGCGGCGACATCGACGCGCTGCCATTGCAGGAGGTCACGGGTCTGGACTACGCCTCCGAGGTGCCGGGGGTTATGCACGCCTGCGGTCATGACATCCACACCACGATCGTGCTGGGGCTGGCTATCGCCCTTGCCGACTTTGTTGACGCCCACGGGGAGGATGCCCTGGGGATCCAGGTTCGCTTTATCTTCCAACCCGCCGAGGAAGTCATGGACGGCGGCGCGGTGGACGTCATCGAAGCCGGGGCGCTGAACGGCGTGTCCCGCATTTTCGCCGTCCACTGCGAGCCGAAGCTGCGCACCGGCGAGATCGGCGTGCGCACCGGTGCGATCACCTCCGCCAGCGACGTGGTGGAGATCATCCTGCGCGGCCACGGCGGCCACACTTCCCGTCCGCACCTGGCAGCGGATTTGGTGTACACCGCGGGCATCATCGCCTCGCAGCTGCCGGGACTGCTGTCCCGCACCGTGGATCCGCGCACCGGCACGGTGCTGACCTTCGGGGCGATTAACGGTGGCTCCACTTTCAACGCAATTCCGCAGGAGGTCCGCCTGCTCGGTACGTTCCGCACCGCGGAGGTTGGAGTGTGGCGTCGTGGCGAAGAAACCCTGCGAGAACTCCTAGAGCACCTGGTGGCACCCACCGGGGCCGAGCTCGAGCTGCGCTACACCAAGGGCGTGCCGCCGGTGATGAACGACGACGTCTCCACCGCCGCGCTCGCACAGGCCGTCAACGACGTGGATCCAAACGCGCTGAAGGAGGCGCCGCAATCCACCGGCGGCGAAGATTTCAGCTGGTACCTGGAGCACGTGCCGGGGTCCATGGCGCGCCTGGGCGCGTGGACTGGCAAGGGGGAGCGCCCCGATTTGCACCAGCCGGACATCGTGTTCGACGAGCGCGCCCTCGGCATCGGCATCCGCCTGTTCGCCGGGGTTATTGACCAGTTCCGTTAAGGCGCTTCTGCGCGAACTTCATCGCGCTGCTGGTCAGCTGGTGGGTGCGCTGCTTACGCTCGAACTTCCACTGCGCCTGCTGGGCGCGCTGCTGCATCTTCAGCTCCCGGAAGCGCTGGCGCTCCAACTGTGCCGGGCTGGGCTCGTACCAGGCCCTAGGGCCGACCTTCATGATGTAGAGCAGCACGAAGACCAGTGGGATCATTAGCAAAAGGATGGGGGAGTTCGCCCACACGCCATTGAGGAGCATGGCCAGGGCGCTGCTGCCGATCACGGTGCTGAGCAACAAGCCCAGGCGCACGTTCCGACCGCTGCGGTATTGGCGATCGACCTCGTGGGCGGAGTAGTAGGGAACCAGCTCGCGCGAAGCCTCCAGCGGTGGAAGGTCGGTGAATAACTGCGCGAGCTCGCGCTCGGAGCGGGACGTGGTGGCCTGCTGCACGCGCTCCTCGTATTCGGACATGGTGAGCCGACCGTCGGCGAAGTGCTCACCGAGCGCGCTGATAGCGTCGCTACGGTCGGCATCGGAGATGCGGATTTCACGGCGGGACGGTTCGTTCATACCTCTAAAGGTAGCACCCGGAGCCTAATCCTCGGTCCAGTTGAACGTCCGCTCCACGGCGCGCTTCCACTTGTCGTAGGCGATCTTGCGCTCCTCGGGATCCCCCTCGGGGAAGTAGGTCTTTTCCTCCTGCCAGAGGGAAACCAGCTCGTCGAGGTCCCGGTAGAAGCCCACGGCCAGGCCGGCGGCGTAGGCCGCTCCGAGGGCGGTGGTCTCCGAGACCTCCGGCACCGTCACTGGCACCTCCAGCTGGTCGGCCTGGAACTGCATCAGCAGCGAGTTGACCACCATGCCACCGTCGACGCGCAGATTCTTCAGATCCACCTGCGAGTCCGCGTTCATGGCCTCGACGACCTCGCGGGTCTGGAAGGCCGTGGCCTCCAGTGCGGCCCGGGCGATGTGCGCCTTCGTCACATAGCGGGTCAGCCCCGCGATGATGCCGCGGGCCTCGGGGCGCCAGTGCGGCGCCAGCAGCCCGCTGAAGGCCGGCACGATGTAGCAACCGCCGTTATCGTCCACGCTGCGGGCCAGCGGCTCAATGTCGTCGGCGGTGTCAAAGAACCCCAGGTTGTCGCGCAACCACTGCACCAGGGAGCCCGTGACAGCGATGGATCCCTCCAGCGCGTAAACGGCGGGCTGGTTGCCCAGCCGGTAGGCGACGGTAGTGATCAGCCCGTGCTCGGACCACTGCGGCTCGGTGCCGGTATTCATCAGCAGGAAGTTGCCGGTACCGTAGGTGTTCTTCGCCTCGCCCTGGTTGAAGCACACCTGACCGAAGGCGGCGGCCTGCTGGTCGCCCAGGATGCCTGCGATCGGCACGCCCTGCACCGGTCCGCTGCGGCGGACCTTCCCAACCACCTCGGAGGAGCTGACGATCTCCGGCAGCATGGATTCCGGCACGCCGAACAGATCGCACAGCTCTGGATCCCACGTCTGCGTTCGCAGATCCATCAGCATGGTGCGCGAGGCATTGGTGACGTCCGTAACGTGCCGGGCATGGTCGCTGCGCCCCGCCTTGGACTTCTTGTGCGAACGGCGGGTGAGCTCCCAGATCAGCCACGTATCGATGGTGCCGAAGGCCAGTTCCCCGCGCTCCGCCTTCTCGCGGGCGCCATCGACGTTGTCCAGAATCCACTGGATCTTCGGCCCGGCGAAGTAGGTGGAGGCGTTCAGACCGGTGCGCTCGAAGATCATGGCCTTTTGCTCTTCGCTCAAGGAGCTCACGATCTTGTCGGTGCGTGTGTCCTGCCACACGATGGCGTTGTAGATGGGCTTGCCGGTGGCGCGGTCCCACACGACGGTGGTTTCGCGCTGGTTGGTGATGCCCACCGCTGCGAACTCTTCCACCGGGATGTCGTGGGAAGCCGCCGCGTCCGCCATCACGCGCCTTGTGTTGCGCCGGATCTCCTCCGGGTCATGTTCCACCCAGCCGGGGCGCGGGAAGATCTGTCGGTGCTCCATGTGGCTGGAGCTGATGATCTTGCCGTGCGCGTCAAAAATGATGCAGCGGGTAGACGTGGTCCCCTGGTCGAGCGCCAATACGTAGCCCCGCTTGGAGCTTTTCCACTTAGCCAAGGTCCCGGTCAGCTGGTTCGTAAAGTTTTCTACCACTCAGTCCTCTGCGTCCACTGCATCATCTGCATCATCCGCGACCCGCTTACGCTGGTTCGCAAACGCCGCCAGAATCAGGATCGCCACGCCCGCAGCGCCGCACAGCATCGTTACCCACCGCAGGGCCTGCAGGGTGCCAGAGGAGTACTTGGAGATGTAAATGTTGCCCTGGTCGCAGGTGTACTCGGCGCCCTCGATGTCCTCGGTGAACTTGATGGAGGTGTACACGCCCTTGTTCTTCGTCAGTGGCAGGGAGACATCGGAGATCTCCAGGTCATCCTGGCTGAACTTCAGGTCCGCGGCCTCGATGCGGTCAACGAGCTGCTTGCCTTCGCTGTCGACCAGGGTGCACTCCTTCGCGTTCAGTGCTTCTTCATCTGCCAGCAGGTAGTACTCCTTGCCGGCTTTAACGTCGTAGCCCTTTCCGAAGTCCTTCACACCCACCAGCGAAACGATAGCGGTGATCACGGCGACGATCAGCAGCCCAAGACCGAGGAAGATCATGCCCTTGGGCGTCTTCTTTTCGAAGGTGTTGGCCTGCTCGGTGGTGGTTTCAGTCATGGGGGTGAGTTTCCTGTCTCGTCTATTCGTTATCAGTAGAGCTGTCGTCCTTCAGCTCCATTAGTGCCTGGTTCTTTGTGACGCCATCGCCGTCTCCGACGCTCAAGGACTGCACTACACCGGACTTGTGCGCCTTGACGGCGTTCTCCATCTTCATCGCCTCAAGTACCAGCAGAACGTCGCCCTCGGCCACTTCGTCGCCTTCCGCGACCTCCACCTTGATCACGGTGCCCTGCATCGGGGCGGCCACAGTGTCGCCGGTGATGGCGATGTCCGCAGCGTTCGCGCGGCGCTTCTTTGCGCGGCTCACCGAACCGCGACCCGCCAGGATCTCGCCCGGCACCAGCACCTCCACGCGGCGCCCGTCGACCTCCACGACCAGCTTCTCCTTCGGCAGCTCGCCCTCGGCGGTGGCCGCGAGCGGCTCTTCGTAGGCGGGCAGCTGGTTGTCCCATTCCTCTTCGATCCACCGGGTGTACACGCGGTAGTTGCCGTCCTCGGCGGCGAAGGCCGGGTCGGTCAGCGCGGCCTGGTGGAAGGGAATCACGGTCGGGATGCCCTCGACCTCGTACTCTTCCAGTGCTCGGAGGGAACGCTGGATTGCCTCGGTGCGGTCGGCGCCGGTGACGATGAGCTTGGCCAGCATGGAGTCGAACTGACCGCCGACCACCGCGCCGGTTTCGATGCCGGAGTCCATGCGCACGCCGGGGCCGGCGGGCTCATGGTAGGTCTGGATGCGCCCCGGAGCCGGCATGAAGCTGTTCGTCGGGTCCTCACCGTTGATGCGGAACTCGATGGAGTGGCCGACGATCTCCGGATCCTGGGTGCGAGATAGCTCCTCGCCGCGAGCGATGCGGAACTGCTCGCGTACCAGATCCCAGCCGGTGACCTGCTCGGTGACGGGGTGCTCCACCTGCAGGCGGGTGTTGACCTCCAGGAAGCTGATCAGCCCGTCGGAGCCCACCAGGTACTCCACCGTGCCCGCGCCGTAGTAGCCGGCCTCGCGGCAGATGGCCTTGGCGGAGGAATAGATGCGCTCGTTCTGCTCGTCGCTCAGGAACGGCGCGGGGGCCTCCTCGATGAGCTTCTGGAAGCGCCGCTGGGCGGAGCAGTCGCGGGTGGAGGCGACCACAACGTTGCCGTGCTTATCGGCCACGACCTGCGCCTCGACGTGGCGGGCGCGGTCCAGGTAGCGCTCCACGAAGCACTCGCCGCGGCCGAAAGCGGTGATGGCCTCGCGGGTTGCGGATTCAAAGAGATCCGGGATCTCGTCCATCGTGTAGGCGACCTTCATGCCACGCCCACCGCCGCCGAAGGCGGCCTTAATGGCGATCGGAAGTCCGTGGCGCTCCGCAAAGGCGGTGACCTCTGCGGCATCCGCGACGGGTTCCTTAGTGCCCGGAGTCATAGGGGCGTCAACACTAAGGGCAATGTTTCGCGCAGTGACCTTATCGCCGAGCTTGCGAATCGCCTCCGGCGGCGGGCCGATCCAGTTCAGACCCGCATCCACGACGGCCTGGGCGAAGTCCGCGTTCTCCGACAGGAATCCGTATCCAGGGTGGATCGCGTCGGCGCCGGACTTGCGCGCGGCGCCGATGATCTTCTCGATGTCCAGATAGGTCTCCGCCGAAGTCTGGCCGCCGAGGGCCAGTGCTTCGTCAGCCATGCGCACGAAGGGTGCCTCTGCATCCGGGTCCGCGTACACGGCGACGGTAGCGATGCCCTCGTCGCGCGCAGCCCGGATGACGCGCACTGCGATCTCGCCACGGTTGGCGATCAGTACCTTCGTCAAGGGGGCGGAGGTGCTGGAAGTCACGGGCAATCCTTTCGGGTTATTAGTTAGGTGTTAGTTAATGAGGCTACACGCCCCGGTTAGCCACGCTCGATGGGCACGCGCATCATGTTTCCCCATTCGATCCACGAGCCATCGTAAACCCGCACATTTTCCCACCCCAAGAGGAAGCGCAGTACGAACCATTCGAGCGCGGCCCTGGCTCCGTTGTTGCAATAAACAACGGTCTCGCGGTGGGGGTCCAGCTCCAGCTCGGCATGGATGTCCTTGATGGCTTCGACAGGGCGGAAGCGTGAGTTGGCCAGCAGTGAGGAGTCAGCGCGCAGGTTTTTGGCCCCCGGTACGTGTCCGTTGCGGCGGATCGGGTAGCCGGGCAGGGTTACCTCGCCGGTGTACTCCTCGGCGTTACGCAGGTCGATCACCTGGGTGCCGTCGAACTTCGTGCGCAGCTCGTCGACGAAGAGGCGGTGGGTGTGGTCATTTCGGTGTGAGGGCACCGAGTAAATGGGGCGGGGCGACACCTCATCGACGGCATAGGAAATCTCGCGTTCCTCTTGCATCCAGGCGTCTCGCCCGCCGTCCAGGATGCGCACATCCGGGTGGCCGAAGAGTTCGAAGACCCACAGCGCGTACACGGCCCACAGGTTGGCGTGGTCGCCGTAGAACACCACCGTGTCCTCCCGGGAGATGCCTAGGCGCCCCATGAGTTCCTCGAACTCCTTAGGTCCGATAAGGTCGCGCCACACCGGATCCGAGAGGTCTTCGTACCATTTCAGGCGCACAGCAGAGGGAATGTGACCAATATCGTATAAAAGCGAATCGGCGTCCACCTCGACGACCTTGAGGCCGGGAGTTCCCAGCTTTGCACCCAGCCACGCGTTCGTGACCAGCTTGTTTGGGTGTGCGTACTGCTTGAGCTGAGGACTGGGGTCGAATTCGATTCCCATGAAACACCTGCCTTTCGATCGATTGAGAGTCTAGCGCCTTCTGAACGGCCTTTCTTCCGCTGCCGCCCGCGCTGGCTGGTCGTAGAATTAAAGGTGTTGGCTAAACGTGGCCACGCGCACTGCATTTTTACTTCCAGAGCTAGGGGAAACCGTGCACAAGAACATTGTTGTCTTTGAGGTTCAGGGCGGAAACGACAAGGGTGAGGACGGCCACCGCCGCGACACCATGCCCATCGTCGAGGCCATCCGTGAGAAGGGCTGGGGCGCCGAGGTTGTCTACTTCGACCCGGAGAAGACCAGCGAAATCTACGAAGATGTTGCCGCTAAGTACGACGCTTACATCTCCCGCGTAAACCCGGGCCACATCCCCGGCGGCGAAAAGGGCTACTTCGACATGCTGACCAAGCTGACCGAGGAGGCTGGCCTGGTGGGCATGTCCACCCCGGCAGAGATGATGGCTTACGGCGCGAAGGATGCGCTGGTCAAACTGAACGACACCGACCTGGTGCCGGATGACACCGCCGCCTACTACGACGTCGACTCCTTCCACAAGACCTTCCCCACCTCCCTGTCCTACGGTGAGCGCGTGCTGAAGCAGAACCGCGGCTCCACCGGCTCCGGCATCTGGCGCGTGCAGCTGGAAGACAAGCAGCTGGCCGAGTCCGTCGAGCCGGGCACGGCTCTGCCCCTGGATACGAAGTTGAAGTGCACCGAGGCAGTTGACAACCACACTGAGGTTCGCGAGCTGGGCGAGTTCATGGACTTCTGCGACCAGTACATCGTCGGCGACAACGGCATGCTGGTGGACATGCGCTTCATGCCGCGCATCGTCGAGGGCGAGATCCGTATTCTGCTGGTCGGCCCGCACCCGGTGTTCGTGGTTCACAAGAAGCCGGCCGAGGGCGGCGACGCGTTCTCCGCAACCCTGTTCTCTGGCGCGAAGTACACCTACCAGAAGCCGGAGGAGTGGCAGGAGCTGGTGGACATGTTCGCCGAGGCTCGCCCGGTCATCGCCGAGAAGCTGGGTGGCGACAACATTCCGCTGATCTGGACCGCCGACTTCATGCTGGCCGATGACGACGAGACCGGCGAGGACACCTACGTCCTGGGCGAGATCAACTGCTCCTGCGTGGGCTTCACCTCCGAGCTGGACATGGGCATCCAGCAGCTGGTTGCCGAAGAGGCCATCAAGCGCGTGGAGGAAAAGCACGCTTAAGCGCGTCAGCGCAACACTGCAGTTTTGGCGTCAAAAAATATTTGTTTAACTACATAACTCGTCGCGGGGCGTTAGAGTGAGGCGCATCACAGCCTCAATCTCCGAAAGGATCTAACCCCCGCGATGATTAACCACGACGTTCGCGTCCACCCCTCTGCCGACGACTTTCCGCAGGAAGAGCACCTCGCTTGGAAGGTCGCGCAGGTCGCCGCCGACCCGGTCGAGGTGCCGCAAGATACCGCGGATATGGTGGTCAACCGAATTATCGACAACGCGGCCGTCGCTGCTGCCTCCCTTGTGCGCCGCCCCGTCACTTCGGCGCGCACCCAGGCGCTGTGCCACACCGGGCCCAGCGCCGTTTTTGGTACTGACGCCACCGTCTCCCCCGAATGGGCCGCCTGGGCCAATGGTGTCGCGGTGCGCGAGCTGGATTTTCACGACACTTTCCTGGCCGCCGAGTACTCCCACCCAGGTGACAACATCCCGCCGATCCTGTCCGTAGCGCAGGCGCGCGGGCTGGGCGGGCGCGACCTGATCCGCGGTATTGCCACCGGCTACGAGATCCAGGTGGACCTGGTCAAGGGCATTTCCCTGCATAAGCACAAGATCGACCACGTCGCGCATCTGGGGCCGTCCGCAGCCGCGGGCATTGGCACGCTGCTGCGCCTGGACCCGCAGGTGATCTACCAGGCCGTCGGTCAGGCGCTGCACACCACCACGGCCACGCGCCAGTCCCGCAAGGGGCTCATCAGCTCGTGGAAGGCCCATGCGCCCGCATTCGCCGGGAAGATGGCGGTGGAGGCCGTGGACCGCGCCATGCGTGGCGAAGGCGCCCCGGCCCCGATCTGGGAGGGCGAGGACGGCGTGATCGCCTGGCTGCTGGACGGCCCGGACGCCCACTATGTTGTCCCCCTGCCGGAGGCGGGGGAGCCGAAGCGGGCGATCCTGGATACCTACACCAAGGAGCACTCCGCGGAGTACCAGTCCCAGGCGCCAATCGACCTGGCCCGCCGCATGCGGGACAAGATCGGGGACCTAAGCCAGGTGGAAAGCATCGTGCTGCACACCAGCCACCACACCCACTACGTGATCGGCACCGGCTCGAACGACCCGCAGAAGTTCGATCCAAAGGCTTCGCGCGAGACGCTGGACCACTCCGTGATGTACATCTTCGCGGTCGCCCTCGAAGACGGCGAGTGGCACCACGAGCGCTCCTACGCCCCCGAGCGCGCCCAGCGCCCGGAGACCGTGGAGCTGTGGCACAAGATCTCCACCGTGGAGGATCCGGAGTGGACCCGCCGCTACCACTCCACCGACCCGGCCGAGAAGGCCTTCGGCTGCAAGGCGGTAGTCACCCTGCGCGACGGCACCGAGATCGTCGACGAGCTGGCCGTGGCCGACGCCCACCCGCTGGGCGCCCGCCCCTTCGGCCGCGCCGATTACATCAACAAGTTCCGCACCCTGGCCGAGGGCGTGGTGGACGAGGCTGAACAGGATCGCTTCCTCGCCGTCGCCGAGGCCACCGCGGACCTGGCCCCCGGCGAGCTCGGCCAGCTGAACCTCGTGGTCAGCGACGACGTGCTGGCGCGCGCACCACAGATCCCCGGCGGCATCTTCTAACCCGAAAGGACCACTCACCATGACTAAGCCGATCAAGGTTTCCAACGCACCCTTCGACCGCGGGCGCACCAACTTCGCCACGCCCCGCGCCCAGTCCAGCAAGACCTCCAACGTCACCGGCACCGACAAGAACATCAACAAGGGCCTCAACGGCGTGGTGGTGGATACGTCCGGTGTCTCGAAGGTGAACCCGGAGACCAACTCCCTGACCTACCGGGGCTACCCCGTCCAGGAGTTGGCCGAGCACTGCACCTTCGAGGACGTGGCCTACCTTCTCTGGAACGGCGAACTGCCGGACTTCCGCGAGCTGGAGCAGTTCCGCCAGCGAGAGCGCGCCTTGCGCCCCATCGACCGCAGCATGCTGGACCTCATTAACTCCCTGCCGAAGACCGCCCACCCCATGGACGTGCTGCGCACTGCGGTGAGCGTGTTCGGCACGGAGGACCTCAACGCGGACGACCGCAGCCCAGACGCGGTGCGCCGCACCGGTCTGACACTGCTGGCCAAGCTGCCGACGATCATCGCTTACGACCTACGCCGCCGCAAGAACCTGGATTACATCCCGCCGTCCCGCGACCGCGATATCGCTGAGAACTTCCTCTACATGTGCTTCGGCGACGAGGAGGGCAGCCCCGCCAACAACCGCGACGACGTCGAGGCCTTCGACCAGTCCCTCACCCTGTACGCGGAGCACGGCTTCAACGCCTCCACCTTCACCGGCCGCGTGATCAGCTCGACCATGAGCGACGTCTACTCCGCCGTCACCGGCTCCATCGGCGCCCTCAAGGGGCCGCTGCACGGTGGCGCGAACGAGGCCGTGATGCACAACTTCCTGGCTGTCGAGGACCCGGCGGCCGCTGAGCAGTGGGTGCTGGACCAGTGCGACGCAAAGAACAAGATCATGGGCTTCGGTCACCGCGTGTACAAGAAGGGCGACTCGCGCGTGCCTACCATGGAGGCCGCCATGCGCCGCACCGCCGCCAACCACGACGGCCAGCGCTGGGTGGATATGTACGACAACATGCAGAAGGCCATGGACCAGCGCACCGGCATCCAGCCGAACCTGGATTTCCCGGCGGGCCCGACTTACTACATGCTGGGCATCGACATCCCGTTCTTTACCCCGATTTTCGTCATGGCTCGCGTTGTCGGCTGGACCGCCCACATCGTGGAGCAAAACGAGGACAACGCCCTGATCCGCCCGCTATCCAGTTACGTCGGCCCGGAGCAGCGCTCCGTCAAGGCCGACTAGCCGACCTAGCCCCAGAGGTCGGAGAAGTCGTAGCCGAAGTGATCCAGCCCCCGCCGCAGGGCGGGGAGCGATAGGCCGATCACGGCCGACGGGTGCCCGTCGATGCTCTCGATGAACCACCCGCCGAGCGCCTCCAGGGTGAAAGCCCCGGCACATTCCAACGGCTCGCCGGTGGCGGCGTATGCCTCGATCGCTCGGTCGGAGACCTCGGCGAATTGGATCTGTGTGGCCACTACTTCCTCGTAGATCTGGCCCGTGGCGGCGTCAATAAGTGCATGTCCGGTGAGTAGCTCTGCGCGCTTTCCGCGCTGCTGGCGCCACCGCCGCACCGTCTCTTCGCGCGTGTGCGGCTTGCCTTGCAGCTCGCCGTCGATCAGCAGCATGCTGTCGCCGCCCAGCACTAGTTCACCGTCTACCGCCCGCGCCTTCGCGGTGGCCAGGTGCTGCACGTACTGCGCCGGGGTGGGGTTCACCAGCTCCGCGACGGCGGCTTCCTCGTCCACACCGGGGGAGACTTTGCGGGGGATTACCCCGGCAGCGTTCAGCACTTTCTCACGCGCCGGCGAGGTGCTGGCCAAAGTTAGCTGCATGTCCTAGCCCCGCGGCATCTGCGGATTGCGGAACGCGCCCGGGCTGCTGTGGCGCAGCTCGCGGCCGTAGTGCCCGCGCGTATCCGGCTTCGCATTGCGCAGCGCCTCGGCCTCCTTGGCCAGGTCGTCGACGATGAGCTGCAGCGCCCGGGTCTCCACCTCGTCCGGGTTGCCCTTGATTACCTGAAAATCAGTCACGCGCTTCCTCCTAGAACGGCAGGTTGTCGTGCTTGCGTGGGTAGCCGTCCTCGGCCTTGCGCTCCACCAGGCGCAGGCCGTCGACGATGCGGGCGCGGGTCTCGCGCGGCGGGATCACCGCGTCCACCAGACCCCGCTCCGCGGCGGAGTAAGGCTCCGCCTGATAGCTATCGTCTTGCGCGATCTGCGCGGTCGGCCATGCATACACCAGGTCGGTGCCCAGGCGCTTTGCACCCAGCGAAAGGTAGGCGTCGCCGAAGGCCTTGCGGGTAATAACGGCGATCTTGCCGACGCTCGCCGCTGCCGTCACGCCGATCAACTTCGCGGTGCGGCGGAACAGCACGTCCGGCGCGTAGCCCGCCGAGTCCACAAAGGTCACCAGTGGCACGTTGAAGGCGTCGCAGAAGCGGATGAAGCGCGCTGCCTTCTCAGCCGCCGCGTCGTCGACCGCCCCTGCTTGTTGTTCGGGCTGGTTCGCGATGACGCCCACACTCCGACCGCCCACGCGCGCCAGTGCCGTGATCAGGTTCGGCGCATGGAACTTCTGGAGTTCCAGCACAGAACCTGCGTCGACCACGCGTTTCAGTACCTCGTGCATGTCGTAGGCCTGCGCGTCTGAGTCGGGGATCAGGCCGTCCAGCTCGTCTGTCTCCGGCTCTGCCTCCGTCTCGTCCCCGCGTAGGGGGAGTGCCCGGTTGTTGCTGGGAAGGTAGCCCAGGATGTCCGCGACGAGTCCCAGTGCGGAGGCATCGTCCTCGGCGACGATGTGGGCGGTGCCGTCTGTGGCGTCATCTACCAGCTCCCCGGCACCCTTGACCGCAACGACGACGTCGGACAGGACCACCGAGTGCACCAGCGCGCCGCTAGTCGGGCCGGCGACCAGGGCGATCTGCGGAACCACGCCGGAAAGCTTCGTCTGCAGGCTCTGGATGCGGGAGAAGAACTCCAGGGCCGCGATGCCCTCGTTCGGACGGGCGCCGGCGCCCTCGTAAATGCCGATCAGCGGGGTGCCGGACTTCACGGCCAGCTCCATGACCTTCAGGATCTTCTCGCCCGCGGTCTCGCCGATCTGGCCGTCGAAGAGGGTGGCGTCCTGCGAGAACACGCACACCGGGCGGCCGTCGATGGTGCCGTAGCCGGCGACGATGCCGTCGGTGACTGGGCGGAACTTGTCGGCCTTAAAGGCGGTGGCGCGGTGGCGGGCCAGCGCGTCGGTCTCCACGAAGCTACCAGCATCCAGCAGTGCGTCCACGCGGCGACGAGCACGCGGGATCTCGTCCCCCTGCGGCTTGTGGGTCTCCGCCAAGCGATCGCGGAGGTCGGCGATCTTCCCGGCAGTTGTCGATGTGTCGGTGGTAGAGCTCATGGTCGCCATAATACGGTGTAAAAACTCCAGTGCCGTGATTGGTGGGGCTAGAGTGTCTGAGGAAAGGCATGTGAAGAGAAAGGACAGTACTCCCATGCGCACACCGCTAGACCCCCGCCGCCTGGCCGAGCGCCTGGCCCCGCTGGGCTACCGCCACGTCGAAGTACTGCAAACCACCGGTTCCACCAGCACCGACCTGGCCGACCGGGTGCGCTGCGGGGAGGACCTGCCCGACATGTCCGTACTCATGGCCGAGGAGCAGACCGCCGGGCGGGGCCGCAAGGGCCGCTCCTTCGAGGCTCCGGCCCGCAGCCAGCTGATCTGCTCCGTGCTGCTGCGCCTGCCGGACGTGCCGGTGGACCGTATCAGCCTGCTGCCACTTCTGACGGGCCTGTCGATCGTGGAGGGCATCCGCACTTCCGCGGACATCCCCATCCAGCTGAAATGGCCCAATGACTGCGTGCTGGACGGCCGCAAGCTGGTGGGCATTCTGGTGGAGGCCGTGCACCTGGACCCGCACCCGGCGATCATCCTGGGCTTCGGCATCAATTACGACCTGCAGACCGACGAGCTGCCCGTCGCCCACGCCAGCTCCCTCGACCTGGAGTGCGCCCGCCTGGGGCTAACCTGCCCAAGCCGCGAGGACGTCGCGGTGGCCGTGTTCGCGGAGCTGGCGGCGAATCTGGAAAGGTGGCGTCGACTAGGAGGGGCGGCCCAGACCGTGCTTCCGCGTTACCGCCAGGCTTCCGCGACCATCGGCACCTCCGTGCGCGCATTCCTGCCTGGCGACGAGGTCGTGGAGGGCACGGCAACCGACATCGACGACGACGGCGAGCTGCTGGTCCGCACCAGCGAGGGCACGCGCGTGATCCGCGCCGGGGAGATCGTGCACCTGCGCGCCGACGGCACGGGCGACTACGGAGGGCGCTACGCATGAGCAAAATCACCTTCGACCCCGGCGAACAGGTCTTAGCGGAGCTGAGCCCCGCGCGCCGCTCCATGTTCTTCCCGGTGCTGCGCCTGATGCTGTGGACGGGGCTGTTCTGGATGGGCATCGGCGTTCTGGACCAGTACTTGGCCACCAATGCTTTGGACGCCCCCACCGTGGAAGCCTTCCTCTGGCTCCGCCGGGGCCTGCTGGTTGCGTGGCTGTGGGTCTGCTGGAGGCGCTGCGTGCGCCACCTGATCTTCCGCGCGCGCTCCCGCATGCTGCTGACCGACAGGCGGCTGATCACCGCGACCGGCCACCTGCGCAGCCGGATCGGGCAGATCCCGCTGGCCAACGTGGTGGATTGCCGCTCCCACCGGGGAGACGTGGCGGTGTATGTGGCGGGCGCCCGGGTGCCGTTGGTGCTGCATTCGGTTCCCTATACCCGCAAGTTCGAGCGGCTGCTGAAGAGCCAGCTTAGGCGTGTCGGGCCGGGGAACTATAGTTAGAAGGCGTGAGTGAGAACAACGGGAAAAACACAGCCGACTGGTCATTAGCCCGCGAGACCGCGCACGCGCCGGGCGCGCCGCTGGTGACGATCATCGGTGACGGGCAGCTGGCGCGAATGACACAACAGGCGGCGATCGAGCTGGGCCTTAGCTGCCGCGTGCTGGCCGGGGCTCCGGATTCCTCGGCCGCGCAGGTGACCGCCGACGTGGTGCTGGGGGACTACGCGCTGGAGGAGCACGTCCGCGAGGTCTCCCGCGACTCCGACGCGGTGACCTTCGACCACGAGCACGTGCCCAATCGCTTCCTGGATGCCCTTATCGACGAGGGCGTGAACGTGCAGCCGCAGCCGTCTGCGCTGATCCACGCTCAGGACAAGCTGGTGATGCGCAAGAAGCTGCGCGAGCTGGGCGCCCCGGTGCCGGCGTTTGCCGCCATCGAGTCCGCCGACGACATCGCCGGGTTCTTCGAGGCCGTGGACGGCCAGGTGTGCTTGAAGGCCCGCCGCGGCGGCTACGACGGCAAGGGCGTGTGGTTCCCCGCCACGGTGGACGAGGCCCGCGAGCTGGTGGAGAAGCTGCTGGACAAGGAGATCCCCCTGATGGCGGAAAAGAAGGTCGCGCTGGTGCGCGAGCTTTCCGCCATGGTGGCCCGCACCCCGTCCGGCGAGGTGCAGGCGTGGCCGGCAGTGGAATCCCTGCAGGAGGACGGAATCTGCGTGGAGGCCGTGGCGCCCGCCCCTAACTCCACGCCTGAAATCCTGGCCGCCGCCGAGCAGCTGTCCCGTGACGTCGCCACCGAGCTGGGCGTCACAGGCGTGCTGGCGGTGGAGCTGTTCGAGACCACTGACGAGAACGGCCAGCCGGAGATCATCGTCAACGAGCTGGCGATGCGCCCGCACAACACCGGCCACTGGACCCAGGATGGTTGCATCACCAGCCAGTTCGAGCAGCACGTCCGCGCCGTACTGGACCGCCCGCTGGGCTCCACGGAGCCGACCGCGCCGGTGGTAGTGATGGCAAACGTGCTGGGAGCTGCCGAGGATCCGGCGATGCCGATGCACGAGCGCATGGATGCGGTGTGGCGTCGTTTCCCGAACGCAAAGATCCACATGTACGGCAAGGATTGGCGCCCGCGCCGCAAGATCGGCCACGTCAATATGCTGGGGGAGGATCCGACGCGCACGCGCGAGCAGGCGCGCCTGGCCGCGAAGTTCCTGGAAACCGCCGAATGGGAGGACTAACCGATGACTGAGAACGCACGCACCCCGCTGGTCGGCCTGGTGATGGGCTCCGACTCCGACTGGCCCACCGTCGAGCCGGCAGCCGAGGTGCTGGCCGAGTTCGGCATCCCCTTCGAGGTTGGCGTGGTCTCCGCGCACCGCACCCCGGAGCGCATGCTCGACTACGCCCGCACCGCCCATACTCGCGGTGTGAAGGTGATCATCGCCTGCGCCGGCGGTGCCGCCCACCTGCCCGGCATGGTCGCCGCTGCCACTCCGCTGCCGGTGATCGGCATTCCGCGTGCCCTGGGCAATCTGGATGGCCTGGATTCTCTGCTCTCCATCGTGCAGATGCCGGGCGGCGTGCCGACCGCCACCGTCTCCATCGACGGCGCGAAGAACGCCGGACTGCTGGCCGTGCGCACCCTCGCGGTGGCTGACGAGGCCCTGATGGACAAGATGGTCGAGTATCAGGAGAACATGCGCGACGCGGTGCTGGAGAAGGATCGCGCCCTGCAGCAGAAGCTGATGGGGTGAAGCGTTCTAACTGGGTAGGGGGCGTCGGGGCTGCCTACTCGTCTACTTTGTGGAGAACGAGGATTACTCCTTGAGGCCTGTCGGTAGCAGAAAAACTATCTTGCAAAGTTCTTATAAAACCATCTTCGCAGAGGATTAAACTATCTGGTTTCGTGTCGTCTAGTTTCGCGGCCTGAACTCGGTATTTATCCCCTAAATGCGTCAGGGTTACATCATCTATATGGTCGATACTGCCAATTTTGTGAAGTCGAGTTCCTTTCTCGACGCTTATCTCTTGAATATTTGTGGAATAGGATGATCTATCCTTGCTTCCTTGGTAGAGGTCGACAATTCCGGGAAGAAAATCAACTTCATAGTCCCCGTCGGGCGTGATTATTCTCAGGAAGCTGACGGTAAGGACCTGCCCTGTGTCTGGATTGGATACAACATCTCCATCATTCGGGCGACTTAATGGGTTCCCGGATGGGTCGATGATTAAATAGGCCATAATTTACCTCCTGTACTCTGGCTATTGTAATAGTTAGGAGTATGAAATCAATACTCGTTACCGGCGCAGCCCAAGGCTTCGGCCGCGCAATCGCTGAGTCCTTCGCCGAGGCCGGCTGGACCGTCGGCGCCTACGACCTCGACGGAGACAAGGTCCGCGGCTGGGCCCAACATCCGAACATTATCCCCGGCACCCTCGACGTCACCGACCCCGACCAGTGGTCCGCCACTGTTACCGACTTCGCGGCCCGCGCCGGAGGAATCAATGCACTCATCAACAACGCGGGCGTGCTCTACGGCGGCGACTTCATCGACCGCGGGAGCTTCGCGCAGGATTCCACCCTCGTTGACGTCAACGTCAAGGGCGTGATCTACGGCTGCCGCGCGGCCTTCGAGCACCTCAAGGCGGCCGGCGACGGCGTGGTCGTCAACGTCTGCAGCGCCTCCTCCATCTACGGTACGCCGGATATGGCCACCTACTCCGCCACCAAGTTCGCCGTCCGTGGCATCTCCGAGGCGCTGGATTTCGAGTGGGATAAGCACAACATTCGAGTCCGCACCGTCTTGCCCCTGTACTCGCGGACGGCGCTCATCGCCGATGTGGAAACGGCGGGCATGCGGCGGCTGGGGGCGTCCACAACCCCACAAGACGTGGCTGCAGAGGTAGTAAGGGCCGTGACCGCGCCGCGCCGTAGCCCCACGAAGGTGCATTTCCCGGTCGGTTGGAAGACGAAGCTGCTGGAGGCTACCAGCCACTTCTCGCCGCCGTTCCTTACCCGTTTCGTTAATGGCCTGCTCGTTTACGGCGATAGGGTGCGCCTGTAACTAGACTCTTCATACATGTCTTATGAAGCAGTTCCTCGCCCGGTGTGGTGGCGGGATGCCTCCTGGTGGGTGTTCGTATCCATCGCGGGCTTCCTGTACCTCTTCCTCGGTGTTGGTGCGACTCTCGGCAGCGGGATGGTTAGCTCTACGTGGCAGGTAGTGCTGGCCGTCACGGGGCTGGTCATCAGCTTTATCGGCCTGCTTCTGCAGAGGTTTCGGCCCGAGCCTGGCGTGGCGGTCACGGCGCTCGGCATGTTTACTTTCGCTGCGTCTGCGATGCTGGTGTGGCCGCTTGGATACTGGGTCGTGGCTTATGAGGCTTATTTCATCTCCGCGAAGCTGACACTGCGCCGCAAGCTGTGGCTGACTTTGCTGCTGCTCGGCTCTTTCTTCGCGATGGTGTGGGGGACTTTCTACAACGCGGGCACGACTGGCGACTTGGCGTGGGCCGGCGTGGACTTTCGGACCGCCGAGTTCTGGCTGTTCTGGGGGCTAATTAT
>NZ_CALLDG010000039.1 GCF_937999985.1 uncultured Corynebacterium sp. | reverse complement strand
ACGGTTCGATTCCGTCAGGGGGCTCTGTCATTTTATGCGCCCCGTCACGCGACGTTAGACACAGACCGTTGGCGGTCCGTAGCAAAGTGGCGACGATGGCGGTGTAGCTCAGCTGGTTAGAGCGCACGACTCATAATCGTGAGGTCGAGGGATCGAGTCCCTCCACCGCTACAAAATAAGACCAAGACCACCCGGTGATGTAAGTCGCCGGGTGGTTTTGCTTTTGCTGTCGCTACATTCTGTGTCCCGCCTTAACCCGCCTGCCCTAAACCTGCGTGCCCCAACCCCGCAAGCCCCAGCACCCGCGCCCTATTTGGTCGCGCGGTCATTAGCCTGCTATTGTTTTTGAACGTTGCACTGAATGTGTGGCGTGGAAGCTACAAGTCCAGCAGATGGGCACTGTATTTCCCCGCTATCAGGATGTTGCTTCACCTATGTTGGTCTGGTCGCGTACACTCGTGAACCAGAACTTCGATAGGGGCGTGGCTCAATTGGCAGAGCAGCGGTCTCCAAAACCGCAGGTTGCAGGTTCAAGTCCTGTCGCCCCTGCACGATCTTCCTTGCAGGTACCTTTAAGGAGAACTTAGACGTGAGCGACGAGAGCAAAAAGACCGCGGCCGGTGAACCCGGCACTGGCGGCAGCCTTCGTCCGTCCGGCAAGCGTCAGGTGGCCGGACAGGCCACCACGTCCCGCGCGGTCGCAAACTCCAACTCCAAGGCTCCGGAAGTTGTAAAGACCCGCAAGAACCCCTTTAGCGCCATCATGGACTACATCCGCGGCGTGATCTCCGAAATGGGCAAGGTCATCTGGCCCACGGGGCGAGAGATGCTGAACTACACCGTCATCGTCCTGCTGTTCCTGATCTTCGTTTGCGCCCTCGTGGCCGGCACCGATTGGGCTGCCAGCTGGGGTCTGCGACAGATCATGCGCTAACTTGTGTTAAGCTAGCGAACATCAACCTATATACCGCCTTCGCCGCCCGGCGAGAGGCGGATTTTTAATGATGGAGGGTGTTTCCATGACTGAGGAAAACCAGAACAACGACCAGAACGGCGAGACTGTCAGCGCAGAGAGCCTGGCTGCGGCCGCTCAAGAAGACGTACAGCAGGCTGTTGCTGAGGCGCACCAGGGCGCTGCGGGTGCTGAGGCTGAGGGCGTCACTAATGATGACGCCGCAGCACCAACCGCCGAAGGGACCGAAGAAACGGCGAGCGCCGACGGCGCTGAGGCCTCCGAGGCCTCCGCAGCAGCCGAGGGTGGCGAGGGTGCAGAAGGCGAGGCCGAGCAGTCCGCAGAGGACGCTGCGATGGCCGCCTACAAGGCTCGCCTGCGCCAGTTCATGCGCGCGCTAAAGAAGCTGCCGGGTGAGTGGTACATCATCCAGTGCTACTCCGGCTACGAGAACAAGGTGAAGACCAACCTGGAGATGCGCGCCCAGACCCTGGGCGTAGACGAGCAGATCCATGAGGTTGTCGTGCCGATCGAGGAAGTTGTGGAGCTGCGCGACGGCAAGCGCAAGCTGGTGAAGCGCAAGCTGCTGCCGGGCTACGTTCTGGTCCGTATGTCTCTGGATGACGCCTCCTGGTCCGTTGTCCGCGATACCCCTGGCGTGACCAGCTTCGTCGGTAACGAGGGCAAGCCCACCCCGGTGAAGATCCGCGAGGTGGCGAAGTTCCTGCTGCCGCCGGAGACTGCGAAGCCGCAGGAGTCCGAGGATGGCGAAGAAGCAGCAACCGGCGTGGACGTATCCGCAACGGGTGTGGCAACCCCGCCGAAGCCGGCCAGCGAGCAGGTTGTGGTGGATTACGAAGAGGGCGAGTCCGTCACCATCCTGTCCGGCCCGTTCGCTTCTGTTTCTGCAACCATCAGCGAGATCGATACCGAGAACAACCGCCTGAAGGCCATGGTCTCCATCTTCGGCCGTGAGACCCCGGTTGAGCTGGAATTTGATCAGGTAGAGAAGCTGAACTAGAGTTATGCAGGTTGTCCGTGAGCTTGTGTTCACGGCGCGACACGCAAATTTTTCCATTTCCGGTGGCTGGTGAAATCCCGGCATCCGGTCGATGCGATTATCCCGTGCTTACCCGCGCTGCGGGATCGCGTTGATAACAGAAAGTAGGTTTAAAGATGGCAAAGAAGAAGGTCACTGGCCTTATTAAGCTGCAGATCCAGGCTGGTCAGGCTACCC
Organism: uncultured Corynebacterium sp.; assembly: GCF_937999985.1. Classification (GTDB taxonomy): domain Bacteria; phylum Actinomycetota; class Actinomycetes; order Mycobacteriales; family Mycobacteriaceae; genus Corynebacterium. Next base: position 4,096 of record NZ_CALLDG010000039.1, on the reverse strand, counting down.
CGGCACCGCCGGTTGGCCCGGCTCTGGGTGCGCACGGCGTGAACATTGTTGAGTTCACCAAGGCGTACAACGCTGCTACCGAGGCTCAGCGCGGCAACATCGTTCCGGTTGAGATCACCGTCTACGAAGACCGTTCCTTCGACTTCAAGCTGAAGACCCCGCCGGCAGCGAAGCTGCTGCTGAAGGCTGCGGGCATTCAGAAGGGCTCCGGCGTTCCGCACACCGACAAGGTCGGCTCCGTTACTTGGGATCAGTGCAAGGAGATTGCAACCACCAAGAAGGAAGACCTGAACGCTAACGACATTGAGGCCGGCGCTGCCATCATCGCCGGTACTGCTCGCTCCATGGGCATCACCGTCAAGGACGCTCCGCAGAAGTAATTCCCTGACCGGATTCACAAACCGTGGTAAGGCTGCTTGCTTGGCCTGCACCACAACTCCAACGAAACTAAAGATTGGATTCACTATGAGCAAGACCTCTAAGGCATACCGCGCGGCAGCGGAGAAGATCGACGCTGGCCGCCTGTACACCCCGCTGGCAGCTGCTAAGGCTGTCAAGGAGACCTCCTCCAAGAACTTCGACGCTACCGTCGACGTTGCTATCCGCCTGGGCGTTGACCCGCGCAAGGCCGACCAGCTGGTCCGCGGCACCGTCTCCCTGCCGAACGGCACGGGTAAGGAAGTTCGCGTTGTCGTCTTCGCCGAGGGGCCGAACGCTACCGCCGCTGAAGAGGCTGGCGCTGACGTTGTTGGCACCGCCGAGCTGATCGAGAAGATCCAGGGCGGCTGGACCGACTTCGACGCTGCGATCGCTACCCCGGATCAGATGGCCAAGGTTGGTCGTGTGGCTCGCGTCCTGGGTCCCCGTGGCCTGATGCCGAACCCGAAGACCGGCACCGTCACCACCGACGTTGCTAAGGCTGTCGCCGAGATCAAGGGCGGTAAGATCTCCTTCCGCGTGGACAAGGCTGCTAACCTGCACGCCATCCTGGGCAAGGCTTCCTTCACCGAGAAGCAGCTGGCTGAGAACTACGGCGCTCTGATCGACGAGCTGCTGCGTCTGAAGCCTTCCTCCTCCAAGGGGCGCTACTTCAAGAAGGTCACCATGTCCTCCACCAACGGCCCGGGCGTTCCGGTGGACAACACCATCGTGAAGGACTTCACCGAAGAGGCTTAAGTCTCGTTTCCTAGGTTCCTTCTAGGATTTTCGCACCCTCGTTGCCTTCGGGCGGCGGGGGTGTTTTCTTTTGCTCTGGGGTGGTTTGAGTGCCGGTGGGGTAGCGCGGGAGGGAGTCGCCACACCCATTGTTTGAAAATGGTTACCACTTCACTATAGTCCTTAATGAAAACTAGACCCATTGTGTTTTAAAGGACTTAATCTGGTGCGCACATCACCCCTCGCGGCACTCTCAGTCGCTCTTCTCACAGGCTTCGCAGCCTTCCTCGGAATCGGTAGCCTCGGCCCGCAGTCCCTACCTGAGGCAAAGGCCGATTCTGTCACCCTGAATCAGGGCCATATTGACGCCTTCCACGTCACCTCCTCAGGCAAAGGCAACCTCAAGCTCGATCTGACCGAGGATGCCACTGGTTCCCACGTGGCCCACGATCCGAACAACGTCACCTTGGAGGTCGGGGCGCACGCATACGAGCCCCGCACCAAAGATCTGGCGGAGGTCGGTGTGCCGACCTACTTCCTGCCGCAGACCCAAGCGCAGAACCTGATCTGGCCGGGCTGGGATACGCAAGGCGTCGCACCGCACTACCAGGGCGTAAAGATCAACTTCAATCGCGTGTGCGGCCCGGGACGAGTGTTCATGTGGAGCCAGGCGTTCGGCGGTGGCGCCACCCCGCTGCTCTCCGACGGGGTAGAGGTTAAGTCTGGCAACAGCATCAACCAGGCGAACCCAAGCCACGTCCACGCCAACTGGGGCTTCGAGCGCCCCGGCCGCTACTCCATGCAGGTGCAGGCCACCGCTGACGGTGCTGAATCAGAAGTGAAGACCTACACCTGGGTCGTCGGTAAGTCCGACCAGGATTCCAACGCCGACGAACCCGCCGAGGGTGCCACCCCGTGCGGAGGCGAGGACACAGACGCTGGCTCCGGGGCATCGGACAGCTCGAACAGCGGTGGTGACGCCAGCGGCGGCGCTACCGGCGGTGGCTCCTCTGGCGCCGGCACTGGAAACAAGGCCGGTTCCGCGAGCGCCGGTGCTACGGGCAAGTCGGGCCCGGCAGGAAAGTCCACCTCTTCCAGCAGTACTTCCAGCTCCACCGGTTCCACGGGCACGCAAGGCTCGGCCACCTGCAAGAAGGGCGAACCTGCCCTGCGCCCGCAAATCAAGGACGATCGCCAGCAGCCACCGAAGTGGACCAACCCCAGCGCGCTGAACTTCGGTCTGGGCTCCGCCGCGAAGACTAACCTTCCACAGCCTCTCGGCCCTGTTGGAGCCGGCACCGCCTGGATGATCGGCGCTACCCAGTCCAACGGAGTGCCATGGGTGGGTGTAAACACCATGCACCCAGACCTCCTGGCAAACACTCAAGGCGATGTCACCTTCAAGCTGACGTCTTTCAGTGGACCGGGCAGCATGTACGTCTTCGAGCAAGGCAACTTGGGCCAGGTTGTGGGCAAGGAATGGTTCAAGGCCAGCGGTGGGAATGCATCCGGCGCTCACGTGGTGCCGCGCAACTCGCACGTACACCCGAACTGGGTTTTCTCTAAGCCCGGCACGTACAAGGTTGGCATCACCCAGATCGCCACCACCAAGCAGGGCAAGAAGATCAGCGTGCCCGCCACGCTTACGTTCACCGTCGGTGGCAGCGGCAACGCCAACAGCGGCCACTTCGATTTCGGCGCGAGCGTCACTACGGACGGCGACTGCGTCTCCGGTGCAGCTGACGGTTTCGGCTCTGCAGGAGCGGGAGAGGGCGCAGCCGGTGGGGATGCCGGCGCTGCATCCGGCGCCGACGGCTCCCTTGCCGATACCGGATCGACCTCCGCGATGCTGGCCCTGGCCATCGCGGGCGCGGGCCTGATCGCCCTCGGCGCAGGGGTGGTCTACATGTTGCGCACGAACTCCCTGTCCGCCGATTCGGTGGCGGCTCTTCGTTCGATGACGCCCCCTCGATCCCCGGGCGCAGAGTCTTAGGGATGGGGCACGCAGCTTCATCGCGGCGGGGGTCTGCCAAGTCCCTATGCGCGAATATCAGTACGGTGCTGCTCGCAGCGAGCTTAACCGGGTGCGCGGCGGCGGGAGGCGCGAGTTTGCCCAGCAGGGATGATGGCATCACGGATGTCGTAGCCTCCACGCCGATCATCGCCGACATCGCCCGCCATGTCGCGGGCGATGCCGCCCGCGTGACCGCCCTGATTCCCAATACGGCTGACCCGCACACCTACGAGCTCACCCTGCGGGATGTTCGCAACCTCGCAAACGCGGACATCGCGTTCAACAACGGGCTGCTGCTGGAGCAGCAGTCAGTGCTGCGCACCATGGAAAACGGAGTGCTGCCCGGCACAGAGGTCGTGGCCCTGGCTGACGTGGCCGTCAACCAAGGTGCCACCGTCATTCCCCTGGTGGAGAACATGGCGTTAGACACTGTCTGGCTGGGCTTGCGCGCCCAGGGGATCGGCGCCCGGCACGGCGGCTCCGCGCACTCCGAAGTGCACCTCAGCGTGACTGAGGTGGAGGGGCCGGGCGACGCAGCGGCATATATCACCGGCACCTTCGGCCAGCCGGAGATCTTCTTCAACTCCCGCGATGGGTTCGATGCCTCCCGTGGTTACGAGGGCGATACCGCCATGCTGCCGGTCGACGCACACACTCACATGAGCTGGTCCTTCTCCAAGCCCGGCACTTACACCCTGCACTTGAGCGCATCCCTGGTGCCGGATGAGGGCAAACCTCCAGAGCACATCGCGGACCAGACCGTGCGCTTCACCGTGGGTACGGAAGACGGGGCGTCAAAAAAGATAGACAGTGGGCACTACGACGTTGCGGTGAACGCCGACGACAACAGCATCAACCTCGTCGGCGATGGTGGCACCATCGACCCCAAGAAAGCCGTGGTCAGCGTGCCTAACCAGACCCTGCAGC
>NZ_CALLDG010000038.1 GCF_937999985.1 uncultured Corynebacterium sp. | reverse complement strand
TCAAGTCCACCTTCAACAACACCATCGTGTCCATCACGGACCCGAAGGGCGCTGTGATTTCCTGGGCTTCCTCGGGCCACGTCGGCTTCAAGGGCTCCCGTAAGTCCACCCCCTTCGCCGCTCAGATGGCTGCCGAGTCCGCTGCCCGCAAGGCAATGGACCACGGCATGAAGAAGGTTGACGTTTTCGTGAAGGGTCCGGGCTCCGGCCGCGAGACCGCTATCCGTTCCCTGTCCACCGCGGGCCTTGAGGTTGGCACCATTGCCGACGTCACCCCGCAGCCGCACAACGGTTGCCGCCCGCCGAAGCGTCGTCGCGTCTAAAGAGAAGAAAGGATTAGGGATCAAAAATGGCTCGTTATACCGGCCCCGTAACCCGTAAGTCCCGTCGCCTCCGCGTCGACCTCGTCGGCGGCGACAACTCCTTCGAGCGTCGCCCTTACCCTCCGGGGCAGGCTGGCCGTGCTCGCATCAAGGAGTCCGAGTACCTCCTGCAGCTGCAGGAGAAGCAGAAGGCGAAGTACACCTACGGCGTTCTGGAGAAGCAGTTCCGCCGCTACTACGCAGAGGCCAACCGTCGCCCGGGTAAGACCGGTGACAACCTGGTCATCCTGCTGGAGTCTCGCCTGGACAACGTTGTATACCGCGCAGGTCTGGCACGCACCCGCCGCCAGGCTCGCCAGCTGGTTTCCCACGGTCACTTCACCGTGAACGGCAAGAAGGTCAACGTTCCTTCCTTCAAGGTCTCCCAGTACGACATCATCGACGTGCGTGAGAAGTCCCGCTCGATGCTGTGGTTCGAAGAGGCTCAGGAAGCCCTGGTCGATACGATCGTTCCTGCTTGGCTGCAGGTCGTACCGTCCACTCTGCGCATCCTCGTGCACCAGCTGCCCGAGCGCGCTCAGATCGACATTCCGCTGCAGGAACAGCTGATCGTCGAGCTCTACTCGAAGTAAAACTGACGAACCTATTCGTTAGAATTACTTCGGATAGAACACCAAACGCGGTTTTCTACCGTCCGCACCGTCTACCAAACCTGGTGGCGGTAGTCCCCCTAACGGCGTCATATAGCGGTCGCCGAAAAAGGAGAAGCTTAAACAATGCTCATTTCACAGCGCCCCGCGCTCACGGAAGAGTTCATCGACGATTCCCGCTCCCGGTTCGTCATCGAGCCACTGGAGCCGGGCTTCGGCTACACGCTGGGTAACTCCCTGCGCCGGACCCTGCTGTCGTCCATCCCGGGCGCAGCAGTGACCTCCCTGCGCATCGAGGGTGTGCTCCACGAGTTCACCACCATTCCGGGCGTGAAGGAAGATGTCTCCGACATCATCCTGAACATCAAGTCCCTGGTTCTGTCCAGCGACTCCGACGAGCCCGTCTCGATGTTCATCCGTAAGGAAGGCCCGGGCGAGGTTACCGGTGCCGACGTTGAGGTTCCGGCTGGCGTGGAGGTCCACAACCAGGACCTGCACATCGCCACCCTGAACGAGCAGGGCAAGCTGGAGATCGAGATGACTGTCGAGCGTGGCCGCGGCTACGTTCCGGCTGCTACAGCTTCTTCTGAGATCGGACGTATCCCGGTTGACCAGATTTACTCCCCGGTCCTGAAGGTCAGCTACAAGGTCGAGGCAACTCGTGTGGAACAGCGCACGGACTTCGACAAGCTGGTTCTGGACGTGGAGACGAAGAACTCCATCACCGCCCGTGATGCTATGGCATCCGCAGGTAAGACCCTGGTGGAGCTGTTCGGTCTGGCCCAGGAGCTGAACCACGAAGCAGAGGGCATCGAAATCGGCCCGTCGCCGCAGGAGAGCGAGCACATCGCTGCCTACAGCATGCCGATCGAGGACCTGAACTTCTCCGTCCGCTCCTACAACTGCCTGAAGCGTGAAGAGATTCACACCGTCGGCGAGCTGGCTGCACGCACGGAGTCCGACCTGCTGGACATCCGCAACTTCGGCCAGAAGTCCATCAACGAGGTCAAGGTCAAGCTGGCTGGCTTGGGTCTGGGCCTGAAGGACGCTCCGGAGGGCTTCGATATCACCGATATCGAGGGCTACGACGCAGAGACCGGCGAGTTCATCGACACCGAGGGCGAGGACATCGCGGAATAACCCGGTGGTTAACCGCACGCGCTCACTGATTTAAAGATCCACACGAGGAGAACTAATGCCTACCCCAAAGAAGGGCGCCCGCCTGGGCGGTTCTGCTTCCCACCAGAAGAAGATCCTGTCCAACCTCGCTGCTCAGCTGTTTGAGCACGGCGCCATCAAGACCACGGACGCAAAGGCTAAGCTGCTGCGCCCCTACGTCGAGAAGATCATCACCAAGGCCAAGCGCGGCACCCTGGCGGACCGCCGCAACGTGCTGAAGCTCATCCCGAACAAGGAAGTTGTCGCTTACCTGTTCAACGAGCTGGCTCCGAAGTTCGAAGGCCGTCCGGGTGGCTACACCCGCATCATCAAGCTGGAGAACCGCAAGGGCGACAACGCTCCGATTTCCCAGATCTCCCTGGTGACGGAGCAGCTGGCCTCCACCGAGGCTGAGCGCGCTAACCGCGTTGCTGCTTCCAAGGCCAAGAAGGCCGAGGCCGAGGCTGCAGAGGCTAAGGCTGAAGAGGCCGAGGCTGCAGAGGCTAAGGCTGAAGAGGCCGAGGCTGACACCGCAACCGACAAGGCCGCTGAGGCTGAGGCTGCTGAGGCTGCCGACGAGGCTACGGCTGAAGATGCCGCTGAGGACAAGTAAGTCCGGCGCTCTCGCCTAGCTTTGAGGCGGGCCACGGTTACCCAATCGGGTAGCTCGTGGCCCGCCTTTTTGTTGCTTACTTATTGACGCCACCCGCGTCCGCCGGCCCCGATGTCACCGAACTGGCAAGGGTGCGCCTGTTGGCGTTTGCGGGGTGGGGGTTTAGATGGGTTTGGGCAGGTTTGTGGTGGGTTTAGATGGGTTTGGGCAGGTTTGTGGTGGGTTTGTGCGCTGAATGTCGCTAGAACGGGAATGCGTTAATGCGAACGATTTGCAGTTTTGTAAAAGTGCAGGTCAGAGAGTTTTCATCTTGGTGGTGTTTACCTTGCGGCGCGCGTATTCCCGTTCTAGCGACATTTGCCGGTTCGCCTAGTCCATCTCCAGCTCCGGTTCCTCCGCACGGGCCTGCTCAAAGACCTCCTTTGCCGCCGAGAGGTTAATCAGACCGATCACCACGCCGACCACTATGTCCGGCCATGCGCTGGCCCAGAAGATCATCACCACACCGGCGCCGAGGATCAACACATTAGCCGCAGCATCATTGCGCGCCGCCAGCCAAGCACCCTGAACCAACGCACTATCCGCCCCGCCAGTGTGTAGCTGGCCTTCCGCCGACTGGCCACCGACCACCCCAGGGCGGTAAGTACCAGAACGTTGATGAGGGTGTCTTCGAGGAAGTCTGCGGCGTCAGCAAAAAGGGCGGCGGAGCCGATGACCAGCGCAACCGTCACCTCAACTACGAAGCCAAGCCCGTTAAGAGCAGCGACCCACGCGACTAGGCGGCGGGCGCGCGAGTCGAGGGTGGAGGCGGAGAATTCGTTGTCTTGCATGCAGACTAGACTAAGGCGCGCACAGTGCCCATGGCGATTGCAGCAGCTGAGCAGCAACAGCTAGCCGAGTTAGCCGAACGTCCATCTGAAGGAGGCGCCCCGCCCATGACCGAAACGTCGCAGGCCCAGCAGCTCTCGCAGGCCCCCTCAGCTGCGCCGGCCAGTCAGCCCAACCAGGCCGACGAGCTGGTGCGCGTTCGCCTGGACGTGGCCTACGACGGCACGGACTTCCACGGCTGGGCCACCCAGTCCGGGGGCTTGCGCACGGTCGCGGGAGTGCTGCAGGAGAAATTGTCGCTGGTCACGCGCCATCCCATTGAGCTCGTCGTTGCCGGACGCACTGACGCGGGCGTACATGCCAGCGGCCAGGTCTGCCACGCGGACATCCCGGCGGACGCCTTCGAGCAGCGCTCGCTGACCCGCCCGGAGGATCTAGTGCGTCGCCTGTCGCGCATGTTGCCCGCGGACGTGCGGCTGCACGGGGCGAGTGTTGCTCCGCAGGGTTTTGACGCCCGCTTCTCCGCGCTGCGCCGGCACTACATTTATCGCGTGACGACTCACCCGGCCGGGCCTGTGCCGGTGCGGGCGCGGGATACGGCAGCGTGGCGCCACCCGATTGATCTGGGGAAGACTCAGGCGGCCTCCGACGCGCTGATCGGTTTGAACGACTTCGCGGCGTTTTGCAAGGCCCGCGAGGGGGCCACGACAGTTCGGGAGCTGCAGGAGTTTCGCTGGGTGGACGTCTCCACGGAGGCGGAACCGCAGACCTATGAGGCTCACGTCACGGCGGATGCCTTTTGCTGGTCGATGGTGCGATCCCTAGTGGGGGCGGCTCTGACGGTCGGGTCGGGCAAGCGACCGGAGGATTTCACTCCGGGGTTGTTAAAGGAGACGAAGCGCAGCTCGGCCGTGCCGGTCGCGCCGGCGGCCGGTTTGAACCTGGTGCGGGTGGATTACCCGGCCGACGAGGAGCTGGCGGAACGTGCGCTGACGACCCGCGCCAAGCGCTCGCCGGTCGGTAGTGGGAGCGGGTCGGCGGGAGCAGCCGCTGTAGATGCGGGACCAGCCGCAGAGCCGGACACTGCCCCGTGAGGGAAGCGGTGCTTGTGCGCATTCGGCCTCGCGCGGCGATGCTTTGCACGCCTTGAACGAGCGGGCGCGGGAGTGGCTGCACCCGCCGTCGGAGCCGCAGCCACAGCGGCAACCGGCGTATTCTGTGACGCCGGCTGCGACGCAGTTTTCGGCGCCAGCCTCGGCGCGGGCGCCGTGACGGCGAAGAAGTTAAAGTACTCCCGGTGCTCTCCGTGGGCCAGGATCGTACCCGTGCCAACCGGCGGCACCGCGATGTACACATCCACCGTGGGGTACCCCAGCCGTTGCAGGCGCTCGCGCCCCTGGGCGAGCACGTCCTCTGCCGCAGCGAAGCCAACACTCCCGCTGCGCGAATTATGCGGGTTGCGCGGGTCGCGAGAAGCTGCGGGGACCTCCACGAACAGCACCTGAGTTTTCGCCCCCTCATCGCCTACGAGCGCATCCGTCGCACCCAGGGCGTCCGCTACGCCCACCGCGCCCGCCCTGCCAGCGTTACCGCTGAACCTGCGCAGCTCAAAGAGCTCCTCCGGCCAATTCATCGACCCCTCCAGCGCACGCAGCTGCGCGCTCGTCCCAAACACCGCGAAAGTCGCGCCGGGGATGGGGTGCACCAGCATGGATTCGCCCGCGTCGGTCAGCCCGATAAACCAGCCCGGCGCAGCCGGAACGCTCAACTGCTCCGCCAGCCCGGCTACCTCCGCGCCCACCGGCGGAGCCTCCGCGGGCAGAGCCCACACCCCACACCCACTGGCGGCAAAAGGCATCCGCGCCGCCGCGTGCTCCGGCACACCCACCAGAGTGGCAGAGGAATCCCCCAACCAGCCGCGGCCGAAAGGCTTGGTGGGGACGGTTGCGGTGGAGAGGGTGGCGTCCACAAGAGAAAGACCTAAACCACCGGCCAATCGCTCGCTAGAGATTCGCCGCGACGACGGCTCGCCCCACAACCTGTCGTGCACGCAGAGCAGGCGGAACCAGCGCGTGTCCTGGTCCGTGGTGGCGCGGCTGCGGGCGAAGGCGAACCAGCCCGCCCCGATGCACCCGATCGCCACCAAACCGCATAGAACCCACGTCCACCAGGCAGTATGCTCAGCGTCGGCAGAATCGGCAGCAAAAAGTGCCACTGAACCCATTATTCCCAACCCCCAAAGTATGAAATTCCCCCGAATGCGAGGTTCGCCTCGCGCAAGTAATTCAACCATGGAATACTTAAGCGCGCTAGCGGGGGGCTAGAAACAACAAAAACAACAAAGGGGGAGCGCAGTAACCATGCGCACAACGGGGATACAAGTATCTGGATTCAACTTTCTGCTGCGCAGGCTCGAGCTCGCGCTGGTTATTGGGGATCCGCGGATGGCTCATGATCCACTGCGCAGCCAGCGGCGGGCGCTGGTCGTCGGCGTGCTGCTGAGCCTGTTGATCGCCGGTGGCGCAGTGATGCTGGGGCTACTGCGCCCACAGCCGAGCCTGGACGGAGCCGACCTGGTGGCCGATGAAACCGGGACGCTGCACCTGCGCTTGGAGGATTCTTACCATCCGATCACGAACGTCGCCTCCGCGCGGCTGATTCTGCAGCAGCCCGTTGAGGTGCAGAAAACCACTGCTGAGCAGCTATCTCAGGTGCCGTTGGGGCAGCCGATCGGCATTCCGCAGGTGCCGGGGCTTGTCGCCGCGCCGGACCGCGAGTGGTTGTACTGCGACCGTACGGACGGTGGTACGGGAACTGTGGTGGCTGTCGAACGCATCAAGGAGCACCGCCACGCTCTGCTGGCTGCGCCTTCGGGTTATTGGCTTATTGACGCCACCACTCGCGCCCGCATAACTCCAGACGCAGCCCGGGCCTTCGGCACGGAGGCGGTGCCCGCCAGTGATGGGCTGGTCCAGCAGTTCCGTCGCAGCCCCGACATCGCCATGCCGGCGGGAAAGACGAGGATGCCCGCGCCTTTCGACGTGGCGGGCAGGGTAATCACGTCTGGCGACCGGGCGTTTCTGGTGGACCGAGCGGGCGTGGGGGAGGTCAAGGGATCGCGGCGCGACTTTGCCCTGGCCAGCAGCCCCGTGCCGCCGGTGGAAGCACCGCTGGTGGATGTGATGCGCCAGCCGAGCGTGGACGTGCTGACGGGAATCCCGGAGTTCGACAACGAGCAGCCCGTGACGTGGGCGCAGCCGCAGATGGTGTGCGCGGGGCCGCAAGGTCTGGCGGAACCGGAGGATGGTGACGGTGCTGGTGCTGGTGCCAGTGCCGGTGGCGGGCAGGGCGCGGACTCAGCCGGAATCAGCGCCGTGCTGACCGCCGACGAACCAACAGCCTTCCACGGCCCGCGGGGCACGTCGGCACTGAAGACGGAGCGCGGATACGTGCTGGTCAGCGATAACGGTGTGCGCTACTCCGTGGGCAGTCAGGCCGAGCTGCGCGCCCTGGGGTTCACCGCGGAGCACGAGGTTCAGTTTGCTCGCGTGGCCTCGCTGCCCGACGGCGGCCTCTTGTCTGCGGAGAAAGCCCGGCAGACGACCGTGGCGATGATGCCCAGCGCCAGTATGAGGGAGAGCACAACCGGCACGGAGTAGTCGGCAACCTCCGGCTGGTGAGGCCGGGTGCTGACGGTCTGCAGCTCGTAGTGAGAGTCAGTCGAGTCATCGCTGGCATGGTTGCCGTGGTTGCCGTTGCTGCCAATGCGATTCCGCGCATCCCGCAAGTCGAGTGCCCTATCCACGGCCGTGGCGGGATTTATCACCAGCATTTGCTTTCCCAGACCCGGTCCGCTTGCACCAGGGGTGGCAGTGGTGGTCAGCAGCTCGCGGACCTCCTGCACGCTGAGCTGCGGGACGATCTGCCAGACCAACGCCGCCGTCCCGGAAACCACTGGCGCGGCGAAACTGGTGCCCTCGAAAGGATCGGGGTTGCCGACGATGGTGTGCACCTTCCCGCGCACGTCCACCTGCCCTTCCACCGGCCCGCCGGGGGCGAACAGATCCACCCAGTGCGTCGGCGCGCTGTACTGCGCGGGCACGCGCCCCTGGTCGGCGGAGTTCGCCTTCCCGGCATCCGCTCCGGTGCTGGCCCTCGTGGCTGCATCCGGACCAGCCCCGGCACTGGATCCTGCGCCAGCCGCTACCAACTCCTGCGCCCGCGGCGCCACCGCCCCCACGGCCAGCACAGAATCCAGACTGGAGGGAAACGTCGGCGCCCCCTCCGGGCACTGACCCGTGTTGCCCGTGGAAGCCACCACCAGCACCCCAGCCTTTTCCGCCCGGCCGATGGCCGCGCGTAGCTCCGCCGTATCCTCGCAGGCCACCATCGAAATATTGATGATCTTCACCCGCGCCTTTAGTGCCCGGTCGATCGCGTGAACCAGGTCCTCCACCGTGCCCTCAGCCCGGGAGGCAATCGCGTTATGCCTAAACGAATGCACCTTGGCTTCCGGCGCTATTGCCCGCAACACGCTGGTCACCACGGATCCGTGCAACACACAAAAATCGCGGTCTCCTACCACGCCCGGCCCGGCGGAGCCCGTATCAATCACAGCCACGTCCACGTCCCGGCCCCGGGACAGGGCGTGCAGCGCTGGGTACGAGGGGGCGTCAATATCCGGCAAAGGCACCGTACCCGGCGCCGCAACGGTGCCTTCCTGGCAGTTCCCGTGCGGCGAGGAATCCTGAATGATCATCAGCCGATACCTCGAATCGCCTCGAAGATCCCCGTGGTCTGCAGCGCCAGGGGGATGGCCAGGCAGAATGCAACGGCCTCCACCATGTCGATCACCCGGCCCAACATCGGCGATTGCACGCGCACCGCCGGCAGGCCAACCAGCACCAGGCACGCCGCACCCCAGGGTTCGTGCAGCGCCAACCACAGAATCGTCATCGCGGACAGCACCGCCAGCGCCACCGAATGTACCGGCCGGGTGCTGCGCGCGCTCACACCCAGTACGGCCACCAGCACTAGCAGCGCCGCCCTCCACAGGCTCAGCGGCTCACCCCACGGCGCCAGCTGGTACACGCACGCACCCAGTACCGCCACGATTGCCACCACCAGGGCGGAATGGACCTCCACCACCTGGCCCGCTCGGGTGGTCGTCGGCTGAGTAAACACACCAGTCGCGGGCACCTTTGGCAGCTTAATGCCCGCCAGACCGATCGCAATCTGCCCCGAATAAGCCAGCGCGAACATCGCCAGCAGCAGAGTAACCCCCGGCCAGAAATTCACCGCTGCGAACACCACCCACGTAACCGTCACGATCCGCGCCGGGCCGCTGCGCCACACCATGAGAGCCGCCACAAAGCATGCGCACAGCACATTCACGTGCAGCCCCAACCCGAAGCCGAGGATCGCGGCCAGGTAGGTGAAGTTGCGGTGGTGCAGTGAAGCCGCCGCCGTAGCCAGTGCCACCACTGCGGTTGCCGCGATCGTTGCGGTGTCTGCCGAATGGTTGAGGTTAAGGACGCCCCCAGCTCCAACCAACTGATTATCCAAAGGGTGCCACGCAGGGGTGGCTTGCAGGCTGAACAGCGCAACGATGGCCGCGGCGATCCAGGCCGCGGGGCTGGCGGGGATGGGGCCGGAAAGCTCCTCGACCGCCTCGGCTGGCGGGGCGGGAACGGTGGCGATCTGCAAGGTTAGCGACTCGCCGGGGCGCACGCCGGCCTCCGCCAATGTGTGTTGGGGCTGGACCTGCCCGACCGCCCGGTGGAGGGTCCAGTGTTCCCCCGGTTCCGCATCCACGAGGTGCGGTATGAGTTCCGCGACGGGCACATGGTCGGCGATGGCAGCGTTGATGGTGGTGCCCTTCGCGGGCACGGAAATGCTGAGAGCTAACACAGTAGAAAATCCCCCTGGTGGTGCACGTTTATACCGTGCCCGATTGAGTGTGCAGCGAGGATCCCCCCTTTGGACCCCGCCGGTGTTTCTTACACGGCACAGATAGTAACCCAGGCGAGACGAGCGCGCTTGCCCTGCGGGGTGTCCGGGAAAGGTTTAGAATCAAAAACCACATCCAGGGGGTTGGATGGGGATTAATTGGGGACTAGCAGGTAACCGGGGGATTTTTAACCATGCAAACACAGGCGCCGCCGACGCTGCCGAAGGACAAACAACCGTTCATCAGGTTGCTGATGCCTGCCGTGATGCTGATCGCGGTGGTGGGCATGGTGGCTGCCATGGTGCTTTCCGGGTCGGGGCGCAACCCGATCAGCTTCATCTTTCCGCTGATGATGCTGGGCAGCATGGCGATGATGTTCCAGCCGGGGGCGAATGTGGACGAGACGCGGCGCTCGTTCCACCGGCATATCGACGCGCTGAAGGACAGCGTGCAGCGTAGCCACGACGAGCAGCTGCAGGGCATGCTGGCAGCCCACCCGCACCCGCAGGCCCTGTGGACGCACGTGCACACCGGCACCGACGTGACTGCCGAGCCGGGCGTGGTGCGCATCGGCACCGCCGTGCAGACCCCGGATGATCCGCTGGAGGTGCCGGTGAATGCTCCGCCGGAGGACCTGGAGCCGGTCAGCGCTATGAGCCTGCGGGAGGTCGCGCTGCGCTATGCCACCATCGAAGCCCCGGTGTCTGTGGAGCTGGCCAGTTTCCACTGCATCGTGCTATTGGGCGACGGGGCGGCTGGCCTAGCACGTGCCATGCAGGCGCAACTGGCTATGCAGGATCCGGACATCATCGGGATCACCGGGCCTTTCGAGGAATGGTTGCCGCACGACGGTCCACGCAAGGTGCACTTCTGCACGGGTGAGAGCCCTGTGGTCGCCGGCGCGGTGGTTACGGAACCGAGTGAAGAATGGGTGGAAAACGCCAAGGGGCACGGCCTGTTGCTGCAGGTGGACAATGCCGCAGGCGGGTGCCTGCTGAGCGCCTGGACCGTCGACGGCTGGGTGCCCTTCGGAGTGGCCGACCAGCTCAGCGAGGTGGAGCTGGCGCAGATCTGCCGCGCCAGGTCCACCGTGAAATCCAACACTTCACTGCTGGAACTGCCCGGCGGGGACTTGCGCGCACCCATCGGTTTTTCTGGTGCGCCGGTGTACCTGGACATCAAGGAATCCGCCCTGGGAGGTATCGGGCCGCATGGCCTGTGTGTGGGCGCGACGGGTAGTGGAAAGTCGGAACTGTTGAA
>NZ_CALLDG010000037.1 GCF_937999985.1 uncultured Corynebacterium sp. | reverse complement strand
CCGATGCGGGTGACCAACACATCTTCGTCACTACGGCGCCGCTCCCACAGGCGGAAGGGGTTTCGAATGGCATCCTGCAGCGCGCTTGGCTCGGGGCTGCGCATTGCCGCGACCTTTTGTTGCTCAGTTGCCTTGTCTTTTGCCTTCGCCTCCATTTCCTTTAGGTGCTCCAAGAAACGAACGCGGGCTGTTTCGGCCTCCTTGCGCTTGCCCGTGCGCGAACGCGCGAACATCACCAGCGCGCTGACAATCACCATCACGAACATCACCGAGCCGATGGCCATGCGGATAGGGTTGCCGGACGACATCATCATGAGCACCATGCCCATGCCACCAATAACTGGTAGTAGGAACGTCACCGCATTCGCCGCCGCGCCATTGGAACGGATCGTTGGAATCTGGGCCAACTCCAACGGCCCTTGTGGCACTATCGCTCGATTCGCGCGAGCCGGACGGTGAATAATCTTGGTGGACATTACTTCAGCAAAAACTCTCTACGCACGTATCGGGGATCAACAGGACAATCGGCCGCTAGGCGCATTACAAGGGCACCCAGCCACGTGCCACACGACAATCCATGTAATCATTACTACTATGTCTGCGATGTTTGTGAGATTAAGTGTGTTTTGGCAAGACCATCAACTGGATGTCAGCCTCCCAGCACACAGGCCCGTCATCGACTACCTCGATGACGTGGTGGAACTGTTCCGTGGACGAGTAGCAGATTCCGAATTTACCGCAGACGTGGAAGCCACCGCGCACCTGTGGGTGCTGTCCTCCCCAGAAACGGGGATTATCAACGCTGAGCGCACTCTCGAAGACTATGAGGTGCTGGACGGGCACAAGCTTTACCTGTCACAGCGAGCTGAAGCCGCCCACGCACCATTTGTCGATGACATCATGGCCGAAATGCGCAGCACCATTGGAGCCTCCCAGTTTGCGTGGTCTGGAACCACCCGCACAGATGGACTGCTGGCAACCATGTTGGCCACTATTACGTTGGTTGGCCTCGTCGCACTCAAGGGTGTGTGGGGTAGCAGCCTCGCAGGGCTTGGTTTCGGGCATGGCTCGTCCGCCGGCGGACACGTTGTGGAGGCGTGGAATTCAGGTCGAATCACAAGCGTCGTGACCGCTACCGTCCTGACCCTCCTGGCAATCGGGATTGCCCTGTGGAAGCCCCGTCCGTGGGCACAGAAGTTGGCGTGGGCCCTGCCTATCTTTGGGTTCATAGTCTCTGCAGCCGTGTTGCGCCCCGTGGACAGTGCGCCAGGACTAGCCTGGACAATTAGCATCACTGCGCTCTGCGCAGCCATCGCAGCTTGGATCGCGCTGAGGAGGCAAGCGACAGCTACAGCGGTTGCAGCCGGGATCGTCGCCGTTGCTGCGGCGGTCTTCGGCCTGGCAACCTTCCTTGGTGCAAGTCCTTTTGCGCTGGCCGCGTGGACAGCTTGGCTGCCCATCGCGATGCTACTGACCACGTCGACTCTTGCCATCAGTAGCACCGGGCTTGCCGCGATGCTTCGTCGCAGTGACGCAGGTGAATCCATTAGCCGCGAATCCATCCGCGCTGCCGCCCTGCGCACTGAAGCAATTAGTCGTGGTATTAGCTGGGCCGCAACAATCATGGGCGCCCTCATTGTTCTTGTTCTCAACTCAAGCAGCTACTGGCAACAGGGGCTCATTGCAGCCCTTTTGGCGGTCATCTTGATCCTGCGTACGAATGGTTTTTCGGATGCTCGCATCATTAGCCCTCTGCTCATCGCCGGAATCATTGGCCTGGCCACGAGCGCCGGCAGCTTCGTGCATTGGTTCTTAGGTGACGGATCGCAGACTGGCAAGGACTCCGCTGATCAGTTTGGAGTAAATGCGTGGATCTTCAACAGCGCTACTGATAGCTGGCAGCCATGGGCTGCTGCCGCCCTGGTCATCGTCATCTCGCTGATAGTTCTAGCCTTTATCGCAAGCCGTCAGCCGGACGAACTGGCCGAGGCCCGCATGGCCAAAGTCATCACATTCATTGACGTGGTGGCGTCCCTTGCATTCATCCCAATTGTCCTCATCGGGCAAGGTGTGCTGACCTACTACTGGGCGGTCAGTTAGGCGTCGGTCTACTAGGACCCTGGCGATAGATAAAAGAAAGCTCGTGGCGCGAGGAACGCACCACGAGCTTTCTCACCGGCAGGTGATCAGCCAGTTCTGCCCGCCAAACCGACGTTGGCTAGATGTTGGCTCGATGCTGGCTAGATTCTTTCGACCTTGCCCACAGCGTGCAGGGTCTTTAGCTTAGAAGCCTTGCGCAGCTGCAGATCCCACTCGCTGGGGCGCGGGTAGGCCTTGTCGCCCGCAGCCTCGGCGAAGAATGCCACGGTGGTCGGCAGCGTAACGGGCTTGGCGAACTCCACGCTGAAACGTGCAGCGGAAGGCAGCAAGCCCTCCAGGCCACGCAGCATCGTGGCAGCGGACCACATGCCGTGCGCAATGACGGCCGGGAAGCCGAATGCCTTCGCGCCAACGCCGGAGACGTGGATCGGGTTCTTATCACCCGAAGCCTGCGCGTACTCCTGGATGTCCGCCGGGGTGACGCGGAACTTTGCGGACGGGGTCGCGTCGTACTCATCGAACTCAACCGGCTCCAGAATGCGGCCGTCGGTCGGCTGCTTGTCCTTGTAAGGCGAGGAGCTGGAAAGCTTCGCACCCTTAGACAGGAAGCCACTGGTCTGCTTCCACACGTCCTCGCCATCCACGGAGACGACGGTAACGACATCCAGCAGCACACCCTTGGTGTGCGGACGCAGGTTCTCCGCGTGCACGCGGATGTCCAGCACATCGTCCACGGTCAGGTCGCGGGTCTGCTCGATGCGGTTGGTCAGGTGCACCAGGCCCACGGCATTGACGGGGGAGTCCTTGGCCGTCAGGATCTTCATGACGATCGGGAAGCTCAGCACGTACGGGTACGTGATCGGCAGCTCGTTGCGCAGCCGCAGGCCCGTTGCCGCGTTGTAGGCAGCCAGCTCCGGCACCTTGATCTTGACGCCCTCAACCTTGAACGCAGTCGTCGGATTGTCCTTGGCACTACGGGGGCTACCCACGCCCGGAACAACATCCTTGACGGCGTTGCGGTACTCGTCCATCAGCACTGGGATGGAATCCAGCTTCTTGTAGTCAACCACTGGTCGTGGCTCCTTTCTCTACAGTTCGCTTGACGGGGTTCGTCTTAGGCGCCCAGCATTGCCTGGCCACACACGCGGACAACGTTGCCGGTGACAGCCTGGGAAGCCGGAGCTGCGAAGTAGGCGATGGTCTCGGCGACGTCCACGGTCTCGCCACCCTGCTGCAGGGAGGAAAGCAGACGGCCACCAACGCGGGTGCCGAACGGGATGGCGGCGGTCATCTGGGTCTCGATGAAGCCCGGAGCCACAGCGTTGACGGTGATGCCACGGTCAGCCAGCTTCTCGGAGAAGGAATCCACGAAGCCGATCACGCCAGCCTTGGTAGCGCCGTAGTTGGTCTGGCCACGGTTACCGGCGATACCGGCGATGGAAGCCACGCCGATGACACGGCCGTTGTCAGCCAGGCCGCCGTTATCCAGCAGCTTCTCGGTGATGCGCACCGGTGCCGCCAGGTTGACGGCGATGACGGAATCCCAACGACCCTCGTCCATGTTGGCCAGCAGCTTATCGCGGGTAATGCCGGCGTTGTGGACGATGATGTCGATCGGGCCGCCGTGGCGAGCCTCCGCGTGCTCCTTCAGCTTCTCCGCAGCGTCGGCAGCGGTGACGTCCAGCGGCAGGGCAGTGCCGCCAACCTTGTTGGCGGTCTCTGCCAGGCCCTCGCCAGCCTGCGGAACGTCCACGCAGATGACCTTCGCACCGTCGCGAGCCAGCACCTCTGCGATGGTGGCGCCGATGCCGCGGGCAGCGCCGGTGACCACGGCGATCTTGCCCTCGGAAGGCTTGTCCCAGTTGGCCGGGGCGGTCGCGGACTGGGCGTCAACACGAATAACCTGAGCGTCCACGAAGGCCGACTTGGCAGATAGGACGAAGCGCAGGGTGGACTCCAGGCCAGCGAGGTCGGCGGAAGCGTCCGGGGCGGTGTACACCAGCTGGACGGTGGCGCCGCGCAGCAGCTCCTTACCGACGGAGCGGGTGAAGCCCTCCAGGGCACGCTGAGCGATGCGCTCGTCAGCGTTGTCGATCAGCTCCGGGGTGGTGCCGATGACCAGCAGGCGGGCGCAGGGCTGCAGCTGGCGCATGACCGGGTGGAAGAAGTCATACAGCTGGCGGAGGTCTTCCGGCTTGGTGATGCCGGTGGCGTCAAAAACCAGACCGGCGTACTTGTTATCGCCAGCGGAAGTAGAGACCTTGTAGTCGTCGGCGAGCAGCTCCTCGATGCGGCCGACCAGGCGACCGGAACCGCCCAGCAGAACACGGCCGTCCAGCGCGGGCTCGCCCTCCTTGTAACGACGCAGCTTCGTCGGTACCGGCAGGCCAGCCTGCTTGGAGATCTTCTTGCCGAGGTCCGAGTTGATGAACTTCAGGTATGCATCCTGGTTTTCAGGCACTAGCTTAAACTCCTCATGTCTATAAATTCGCCACAGTGGGTGGCAATTCGGCGCGAAATATACAAGTCTTGTTGGCGATACGCACACGCGCGTTGCCGAGACAATGTATGTTCTCATGTATAACCATACGGTGTGATCGAGCACACCGTGTAGGAAAACGTTCTTTCAATTCACATTCTTCGATGGAGTGACACAAAAATATGACTAACGGAGCACCCCGCAAGGTCGCCATCCTGGGCGGCAACCGCATCCCGTTCGCCCGTTCCAACAAGGAGTACGCGAACGCGTCTAACCAAGACATGCTGACCGCCGCCATCGATGGCCTGGTCGCACGCTACGGCCTGCAGGGCGAGGAGCTGGGCCAGGTCGTCGCCGGCGCCGTGCTGAAGCACTCCCGCGACTTCAACCTGACCCGCGAGATCGTTCTCGGCTCCGCACTGTCCTCCACCACCCCGGCCTTCGACCTGCAGATGGCCTGCGGCACCGGCCTAGCTGCCTTGGTGCAGGTTGCAGACGCAATCGCCCTGGGTCGCATCGAGTCCGGCATCGGCGGCGGCGTGGACACCACCTCCGACGCGCCGCTGGCCGTCAACGATCAGCTGCGCAAGACCCTGATCAAACTGAACAACGCGAAGACCACCACCGACCGCCTGAAGCTGGTCGGCCAGATCCGCCCCTCCCAGCTGGCCCCGGAGCAGCCGAACAACGGTGAGCCCCGCACCGGGCTTTCCATGGGCGACCACGCGGCCATCACCGCCCGCGAGTTCGGCCTGACCCGCGAGGAACAGGACCAGCTGGCAGCCGAGTCCCACCAGAAGCTGGCCAAGGCATACGACGAGGGCTTCTTCGAGGACCTCATCACCCCGTACCTGGGCGTGCAGCGCGATACCAACCTGCGCCCGGACTCCAACGTGGAGAAGCTGGCCAAGCTGAAGCCGGTCTTCGGCAAGAAGGATGCCGAGCAGCACGGCACCAAGGCCACCATGACCGCCGGTAACTCCACCCCGCTGACCGACGGTGCTTCCGCAGTCCTGATCTCCTCCGAGGAGTGGGCCGCAGAGCACAACATCCCGGTCAAGGCATACCTGGTGGACTCCGAGGTTGCTTCCGTGGACTTCATCAACGGCCGCGACGGCATGACCCCGGACGGCCTGCTGATGTCCCCGACCTACGCGGTTGCTCGCCTGCTGAAGCGCAACAACCTTTCCCTGCAGGACTTCGACTTCTACGAGATCCACGAGGCCTTCGCCTCCCAGACCTGCGCCACCCTGAAGGCTTGGGAGTCCGACGAGTACTGCCGCGAGCGCCTGGGCCTGGATGGCGCCCTGGGTGCCATCGACCGCGCAAAGCTGAACGTTAAGGGCTCCTCCCTGGCAGCCGGCCACCCGTTCGCCGCTACCGGCGGCCGCATCATCGCCACCGCTGCGAAGGTGCTGGAGGAAAACGGCGGCGGTCGCACCCTGGTTTCCATCTGTGCAGCAGGTGGTCAGGGCATCGTCGCCATCATCGAGCGCTAAAGCGCCGCTAGCTGCTAGCGGATAGCAGCCAGCGGCCGCGAGCCGCCGGTTGCTAGAACACCTTCGACAGATCGGTCTTGTACACCACCGCGTTGTAGCTGTGCCACGAGGTGGCCACCCAGTACAAGTTCCCATCGGTCTGGTGTGGGTACATATACCCGCCGTAGATATCCGGCACCTGGGCCCTGGAGATCAGCGTTTTTGCGCTGCTCCAGGGCCCTTCTGGGCTATCGGCCTGGCGCAGCACCATTCCTTGAGTGGATTCGTAGAGTGCCAACCACTTGCCAAGGTGCTCGTTGTACTGCACGGATAGCTCGGAGACTCGCCCGTCGAGCACCGGCTGTGCAGCGTCCATGCGGGAGGACCAGCCACTGCCGTCCCAGTATTCCGCAGAGCTGAAGTCGGGGAATTCTGCCTCGTTGATGCGTGCCAAGCGCGCCTGACCGGAGCGCCCCGACGGGGTGCCGTAGACGTACACGTAGCCGTCGTCGCCTGCAGCGCTTTCCGGTGCCTTGGCGAAGGCGGTCATCTGGAAGTAGTCGTTGCCACGGCTGTGTGCTGGCAAGTCAGGCAGGCGGTTGTCCTTAGAAGCCACCGAGCTTGTGCGGTAAGAGCCCGGCACCACAGAGAAAGTCTTCCCGCCATCTGTGGATTTCGCCGTCGCGGCGTAGTTCGTACGCCACTGTCCCGGGCGCCCCCAGTCGCGCACGGACATGAAGTCCACGTACTGTGCCCCGTTTACCTCGATGCCTGCGGTCGGGATGATGGTCTTTTCCACACCGTCGATTTTTAGAGATTCAGGCAGGAACTCCTCGGAGTCCGCCCCCGTGGCAGGGCCACCCATGTGGATGCCGTTGGAGGGATCCATATCGTCGGTCTCGTATAGAGCATTGGAGTGCCAGCCGTTGTTTCCGGCACCGCAGCGGAAGGAATCACCGAACGCTGCCAGTACGCGCCCATCGCCGGAATCCCACATGATGCCTAAGTCCGTGGAGCTCAAGCCCGTCTTGTCGGTGCGGTCGGGGCTGAAGCGGCCGGTGAGCATGTGCATCGCCTCAGTATTGCCGGTGACCTTCGGCATGCCCTCGGGCTTGCCGGTGAGCCACTGTGGTTGGCCAAGACTGCCAGCCAGTGACCCGGTGCTGCTGGCGGCCAACCCATCGCTGGTGGTAGGAGCGTAGGTCCAGCATGGATCCGCCGCGGCGTGACCCGTAGACAGGGCGGTCACGGCGGTGGCGGTGGCCAGGATCGAACCGGCGGTCAGGGTAGCGGCGAGGGAGCGGCGGGTGGCGGGAATCTTATGCATGCAAGTTATATTTGCATACAGTGTCCTGCGGCGCCCGTCGAGCTCCGCTATATTTTCGGCTATGGCTAATTCCTCTCGCATTGCTTCCATCGCCGTCGCTGCTGTTCTTACTCTGTCCAGCGCTGCGGGTATCGCTGGCGCCGCGGACGCTGATTCCGCATCCGAAACCCTCCAGCCTCTGCCGACTGTCGAGACCCCCGCGTCGGGCAGCCTGGGTGGCTCGTCTTATGTTCCGAAGGCCTGCCAGAAGCTGGACCAGCAAATCGAAGAGGTCCGTAAGCAGTGGGACGAAGCAGTCGCCGAACAGGATATCTACAAGGCCAATGGCCTCCGCATGGAGTTCGGCAACCTTGCCGCCAGCTACTACCAGTGCCGCCTGGCCGGAAACACTCTGGTCGGCTCGCTCTAGGCGCTAGCATGGCCTCATGATCACAATTGGGCTGACTGGTGGAATCGGATCGGGCAAGTCAACCGTCTCTTCGCGGTTGGCGGAGCTCGGTGCTTTTATTGTTGACGCCGACCTGGTGGCGCGCGAGATCGTCGAACCGGGACAACCAGCTTTGGCCGAGCTGGCGGATGCCTTTGACGGGGTGCTGAACCCCGACGGCACTCTTAACCGGGCGGAGCTGGCCCGGCAGGCCTTTGCCACGCCGGAGGCGACGGAGAAGCTGAACGCGATCACCCACCCGCGCATTCGTGCCCGCACCGAAGAGCTGTTTAAGCAGGGGAGGGAGTCCGGCGCGCAGGTGCTTGTCTACGACATGCCGCTGCTTATCGAAAACGGTGAGGTTGACAAGGTCGATCACGTGTTGGTGGTGGACGCTCCCGACGAGCTGCGCATCGACCGGCTAGTGCAACACCGGGGTTTGGATGAGGATGACGCGCGCCGCCGCATTGCCGCCCAGATCGACCGCGCGACCCGCCTCAATGCGGCGGACACCGTTCTGGATAACTCCGGGACCGTGGAACAGCTACTCGAGCAGGTCGACGGCTTCTGGGCCGGGCTCTAAGGCCTTACCAGAAACGCGGAATGCCGGCACCGAAGATCGGCGGCAGGCCATCGGCCACAATCGTCTCCGGGAAGATGAACAGCCCCACCGCGTCGCGGTAGCGGGAGGTGCGCTCCTTGGCCAGGTTGCGCTGCTGCACCGGATCGGACTTGGAGGCCAGGCCGTAGACGGTGGTGCGCGGGCCGAAGGCAATGCGGTAGTCGCTCACGCCACGGTGCAGGTGGCTATCAGTCGTGGCAATCACCAGCTCACGCGGCAGTGGCTTGCCATGGGAGGCTTTCTTGGCCTGCGCGTTCATCTTTCCGAAGACCTTCGCGCTGTGCCACGCATTGCTGATGGTGGACCAGGAGTTGCCCTCCACGTGGATACGCTGCGGGGAAATCCCGTGACGAACCAGCCACCTCTTCATCGACTCGGCCTCCACGTGACCGTGCTCGGTCTTGCCGCCAGAGGTGATGATCGGGCTCGCCGGGTGCTGCAACGCATAATCGCGGGCAACCTCCAGGCGGCGCTGCAGGTTGGGGTGCACAGAACCATCCGGGTTCAAGCCATTGCCCAGCACCACCACGGTTGCACGCGGACTGGTGGCCTTCCCCGGCGCCTGTACGGGAGCCTCCAAGACCTTCAGAATGTGGCTCACCTCAGTGCGTCGGGCGGGGGAGAGTCGATCCAGTGCGGGGCGGGGATCCTGGTTCAGATACTGGGCGGCGATGGCGGCCGCGGAGTAGGCGTCATCAACAGTACGAGCAGCACGCGCACCGCTGGGGCCGACCGGCAACAGCTCGCCAGGAATAACGACGGTGTTGGGGCCGATCGGCGCCGAACCGGCAACGATTGGTGGGACGGCGGGCGCAGCCGGCGCTGGCGCGGCAACGGCAGAAGGAGTGAGCAACAGTGAAAGAGCGATGACAGGGGCGATAGCGGCACGACCGCGGGAGAAGATCTTCATGTGATTAACCTTAGAACGGCCACAGTAAAAGTGCTGGGTGACAGCACGGCAGGTGGTGTCCAGTGCGGTAAGTAGACTGGTGCGCATGGCCTTTGCAGCAGAACGTCCCGAATTGTCGTACTCCGAGTTCCGTCCCGTGGGGGAGGTCGAACGCTCGAATGCGAAGTTCGAAGTCATCAGCGACTACAAGCCCGCCGGCGATCAGCCGAAGGCGATCGATGAGCTGCACCAGCGCCTTAACCGCGGCGAACGCGACGTCGTGCTGATGGGCGCCACTGGTACCGGTAAGTCCGCGACGGCCGCCTGGCTCATCGAAAAGGAGCAGCGGCCCACCCTCGTGATGGCGCCGAATAAGACGCTGGCCGCCCAGCTGGCCAACGAGCTGCGCAGCCTGCTGCCGAACAACGCGGTGGAGTACTTCGTCTCCTACTACGACTACTACCAACCAGAGGCGTATATCGCGCAGACGGATACGTACATCGAGAAAGACTCGTCCATCAACGAAGACGTGGAGCGCCTGCGCCACTCCGCGACCTCCGCGCTGTTGTCGCGCCGGGACGTGGTGGTTGTGTCCTCGGTCTCCTGCATCTACGGCCTCGGCACCCCGCAGTCTTACCTGGACCGCTCTGTGGTGTTGAAGGTGGACGAGGAGGTCGAGCGCGATCGGTTCCTGCGCCTGCTGGTGGATATCCAATACTCCCGCAACGACGTTGCCTTTACCCGCGGTACCTTCCGCGTAAAAGGCGACACGGTGGACATCATTCCGGCCTACGAGGAGTTGGCGGTGCGCGTGGAGTTCTTCGGTGACGACATCGACGCGCTGTACTACATCCACCCGCTGACCGGCGACGTGATTCGCCAGGTCGACGAGCTGCGCATCTTCCCAGCCACCCACTATGTTGCCGGCCCGGAGCGCATGGAAAAGGCGATGCAGGCCATCAAGGAGGAGCTTGCGCAGCGCCTGGAGGAGCTGGAAAACCGCGGCAAGCTGCTGGAGGCCCAGCGCCTGCGCATGCGCACCGAATACGACCTGGAGATGATCCAGCAGGTGGGCTTCACCAGCGGCATCGAGAACTACTCCCGCCACATCGACGGCCGCGCCGCCGGTTCCGCGCCCGCCACCCTGATCGATTACTTCCCCGAGGACTTCCTGACCATCATCGACGAGTCCCACGTAACCGTCCCGCAGATCGGCGGAATGTTCGAAGGCGACATGTCCCGCAAACGCAACCTGGTGGAGCACGGCTTCCGCCTGCCGAGCGCGCTGGATAACCGGCCGTTGACGTGGGAGGAATTCGACGACCGCAAGGGCCAGTGCGTCTACATGTCCGCCACCCCCGGCGATTACGAGATCGCCGCCGCCCAGGGCGAGTACGTCGAGCAGGTCATTCGCCCGACCGGCCTGGTGGACCCGAAGGTGGAGGTGCGCCC
>NZ_CALLDG010000036.1 GCF_937999985.1 uncultured Corynebacterium sp. | reverse complement strand
CTCTGACAGCCTTCATGGACCAGCTGGGCCGCCGAAAAGCAGTGCTCAACACCATCGCGCTCACGGCGACCCCGCCGTATGATTCCACCCCCAGCGAATGGCAACGCTACGAACAGCTATGCGGCCCTATCGACGAGGAAATCTTCGCCCCCGAACTCGTGGCTGCCGGAAACCTATGCCCGCATCAGGACTACGTCTACGTTACGAAGCCCAGCCAGGAAGAAGAACAGGAAATCGCCGAGCTGCGTCGGCGTGGCAACGAAGTGCTAGTGGGCCTGCAACGGCAGGGCATCTTGGCGCAACTGGCAGAGGACCTCGGGCGGCTCACGGATGAACAGCTGCAGGTCGCCCTCGACGACGAAGAGGATTTCTACGCCCTCAAAATCCTTCTTGCCGCTGCTGGGTACCCGATAGCACCGCATATCCAGGCGATACTCAGCGAAAAGCGCCCGGAACTCGCCGGCGAGCTGGGGTTGCAGTTCGTCATCGACCATCCCGACTTCTTCCGCGCCAGCCCGACGGTGGCCTCCGCTCTGCGGGCGAATAACCTGCTGAACAAGGGGAAGATTTCCGTCACGGGAGAGAAGAAGGTCAATCGGATCCTCACCCACTCCGCGGGTAAGGTCCGCGCCGTCAGTGACATTGCCGAAGAAGAAGTCTCCGCGATGTCCGAAAATCTGCGCATGGTGATCCTCGCGGATTACGTCCAGCGGGATTACCTGTCCAGCGTGGGCAGCGACGATGCCCTGGTCCACGTGGGCGTCATCCCCATTTTCGAAGCACTGCGACGGCGCGTAGGCGGCACCACAAAAATCGCCGCCATCAGTGGCTCAGTAATCGTCATCCCGCGCGCGGCGCTGGACGAGGTGAAGCGTTTCGCGGCGGACCTCGACGGGGAACTCACCGCCGCCAAGGACCTCAATGACGAGTATGTGGAGGTGCGCTTTTCCGGCGGCACGAGGGTGTCTGTGCCCGCCATTACCCGCGCCTTCCAGGAGGGACTGTTCACGATCCTGGTGGGCACCGCCGCCTTGCTCGGGGAGGGGTGGGATTCGCCCTGCGCCAACGCGCTCATCATCGCCAGCTCCGTGCGCGCGTTTATGCTGACGAACCAGATGCGCGGCCGGGTGATCCGGGTGGATCCCGCCGTTCCAGATAAGACCGCGAATATCTGGCACATCGCAACGTGCGAACCTAGCCAAGGCTCCGGGCGCGGGACGTGGCTCGACCAGGTGGCACAGAGCGGGGCACAGACGCTGAACGTCGGGACGGGGGAGTCGCTGGACGTACTGGGCTCACATGACGTGCGCTCGCTGCAGAAGCGCTTCGAGGTCTTCGTAGCGCCGCGCGCCGATGCGCCGGTGATCGAGAACGGCTTCGACCGCTGCTTCGCCGAGCCACCTCTGCGCGCCTACCGCAGCATCGATGCCGCCAACGAACAGATGCTGGCACGGGCCTTCCGTCGGGACCTAATGCGCAACCAGTGGCTAGAAGCCCTAGACATGGGGAATGTGCCGGATGGCCAGCCCTACGAGATGCAGTTCCGCATCGATGTCGAAAAGCCTGCATCGGCCGGGGTGGTGCCTTACCTGGACGTTATCTTGGGCTACATCTTCTTCCTTGCGGTCATGTTCGGCCTGGTAGTGGGGCGAGCCCTTCCGCACCTCCCGGTCGGGGGCCAGTGGCTGGCTTTCGGGGTGCTCGCGCTGCTCGGCGGTGCGGCGGCACTGATGCGCACGCGGAAGGTCCAGCAGCTGACGGATACCACCAAGCGTCTGAAAGCCGAGGCCACGGCTCTGGCACGCACGCTGAGCGCCCTCGGCTTGATCGAAACTCGCAACCTCATGGCCATCGTCGATGAGGGCGCCATCGGGGCGAATGTGCGCCTGTCCGGCGGAACCTTCGCCGAAAGGAAGCTTTTTGCGGACGCCATGACCCAGCTGTCTGGGGAAGTCCGCAACGCGCGCTATCTGATCGCGCCGGCGCACCAAGTCCGCATCCGCGGCATCTTCTGCGCCCAGTCGGTGCCGGACGTGCTCGGCACGCGCCGGGAGAACGTGGATGAGTTCTTGCGCCAACTCCAGCGCGTAGGCCTGCCGATGCGCGGGGTGTACACCCGCAGCCAGGAGGGCCGGGAGTTCCTCTTGCAGGCGCGCAAGCTCAGCGGAACCAACATTGCGGCTCGCTTGGTAAGCCAGACGCGGCGCTACGAGAAGCGGTCACCGTTGGAATTTCCTATTGTCTGACCCCTCACACTATTCTAAGGTGCATGAACGCAGTCCTAGTCGCCGTCGTCGTCATGCTGGCCCTCGCCCTGCTTCGGGTGCATGTGGTTCTGGCGCTTTTCATCGGAGCCATCGTCGGTGGTCTCCTCAGCGGCCTTGGCCTTGATGCCACGATGGTGGCCTTCCAGGAAGGCCTCTCCGGCGGCGCGAAAATCGCGCTTAGCTATGCCCTCCTCGGCGCCTTTGCGATGGCTGTAGCCAGCGCGGGACTGCCCAAGCTTCTGGCGGACTCCCTGCTGGGGAAACTGGGCGTCACTAACGAAGAAACAAAGAGCCGCGCCGTCGCCGTAACGAAATGGTTGATGCTGGCCGGCATCCTCGCTATGGCCGTGATGAGTCAGAACCTCATCCCCGTGCACATCGCGTTTATTCCGCTGATCATTCCACCGCTACTGAGCGTCTTCAACAAACTGCAGCTGGACCGCCGCGCGGTCACCTGTATTTTGACGTTCGGCCTGATCACCACATACATGTGGATCCCGCTGGGCTTCGGATCGATCTTCTTGAACGACATCCTGCTGGGCAATATCGACAACGCGGGTATGAGCACCGATGGCATCAACGTGATGCAGGCGATGGGCATTCCGGCGCTGGGTATGTTCTGTGGTTTGCTGATCGCGGTCTTCATCACCTATCGCAAGCCACGCGAGTACGAAGAACGCCCGATTGTGGAGGTCGAGACCGACCCGGCCGGTGAGGTTTCCCGCTATAAGATCGTCGTCTCCGTCATTGCGATTATCGCCACCTTCGCCGTGCAGGTCGTTATGCAGGCTATGGATATGGAGGCCGATTCGCTGCTGATCGGCGCCCTGGTGGGGCTGACGATCTTCATGGGCACCGGCGCGGTCGATTGGAGGAAGGCCGACGATGTCTTCACTGCCGGTATGCGCATGATGGCTCTGATCGGCTTCATCATGATCACCGCCCAGGGCTTCGCCGCAGTCATGCAGGCCACCGGCGAGGTCGAAAGTCTGGTCACCACCTCCGCCGACCTGTTCGCGGGTAACAAGGCCGCTGCCGCCCTGGTGATGCTGCTGGTCGGCCTGGTGGTCACCATGGGCATTGGTTCGAGCTTCTCCACCCTGCCGATCGTTGCAACGATCTACGTGCCTTTGTGCGCATCGATGGGCTTCTCGCCGCTCGCCACTGTAGCGATTGTGGGTACTGCGGGTGCTCTTGGTGACGCCGGTTCCCCGGCATCCGACTCGACCCTAGGCCCCACGTCGGGTTTGAACGCGGATGGCCAGCACGACCACATCCGGGATTCCGTGATCCCGACGTTCCTGCACTTTAATATTCCGCTGCTGATCGCCGGCTGGATCGCGGCGATGGTTCTGTAGCTGCTGGAACTCACCAGCAGGTAGGGCACTGGTATATAGGGGGCACCAAGGGGGAGGGGACTAGTAGCGCACCACCAGATTGCGTGCGTCCGTCGGCCCCAGCAAGATCTCCGGTGCCAAGCCGAAGTTGGTCCAGCGGGTACGGCTGGCCCAGTCCAGGGCTTCCTCTCCCATGTTGTGGCGGAAGTTCACGGCAATGCCGTCGGAGTAGAAGCGCAGCTGGGTGGCTCCGGTGGGCCAGTTTTTCGCCGCGGGAGTTTCCAGGAATACCGCGTGGGTATCAACGTCTGGCTTATCTCGATGAGCGCGGTGCGTGTGCCCGGCCAGCACCAGCTTCACGCCCGGCGCCGCTTGGATCATCTTTTGCAGCCTGATCAGATCCGGGTCACGCAGAATAAAAGCTGGTCCGGCTGCGTTCGACCAGCCGGCCTCGCGCGTCATGGGGTGGTGCAGCATCAGCACGGTTGGCTTATTCGGATCGCGGCGCAAGAAGCCTTCGATCTGGCGGAATTGCTGTGGCTCGATCCGCCCGCCGGATTTATCCAGCTCCGTGGAATCAATGCCGATCACGCGCACGCCCGCCGGCTCCAGGTCCATCATCCAGGCCTGTTGTCGCGGCTCGAAGACGTCACCGAAGGGGTCGAAGTGTTCTTTGCCGTAGGGGGTGGCGGTTTCGTAGCCGGAGGAGTCGTCGGCTTTGTGCGGCCGGTCATGGTTGCCACGGGTTACGCGCCACGTGCCGGAGAACGTATCCAGCATCTCCTTAGCACGGCGCACTTCGGCCGGGCGGGCTTCACTCGTGACATCGCCATTGACAAACAGGTGCGTAGCGTCGCAATCCTCGGCGGTCTTAATGACCGCGTCCAAGCAAATTTCCGGGTAGGGTGCGGATTTCGGATTGGGTACCGCTGGTGGCGGAAAGCCATCGAACCACAGGCCGTCCTGAGCCTCACCCATGTGCACATCGTTCGCCACGACCACGGTCTGCAGTACCTCGCCGGACAATTCAGGCAAGGTAGTGAACTCCTTCTTCTTTTCCTGGAAGTAGTTGTGAGTCGCATTGGCTTCGATGCCGTGGGAGGAAGCGCTGAAGCGGTACTTGGTCTCCGGCTGTAGGCCTTCGATAGTCATGATGTGGAAGAAGGTGTTCTTTTCCGAGCGCACGACCTTCGTATCCTGCGGGTTGTCTTCCGGCCATACGCGCAGCGTGCCTTCGGTCGGCATACCCACGGGGCGTTCAGCGATGCTCACCTTTGCGTCCCACGTCAGCCAGCTAATCGTCACTGAATCCTCCGTGACAGTGACTACCTGCAGGTCACCGGCAAGAAAAGCGCCGTTGGGGCCGGTGCCCTTGTGGCCCATAACCCAGCCGGTCTCGGAGCTGCCGATATTGCTTGGGGTGAAGCTCGCCGACCCCGCCAAGCTTGGAGTATTAGCGGACCCCAGCGCTGAACTCCCGGCCAACCCACTGCCCGCCAGGCCGGAACTGCCCGTGCCCGGTGCCGCACTAGCCTTCGCAATCGGCCCCACCACGAAGGCTGCAGAACCGGCGCTGAAGCCTAGTGCTTTGAAGAATCGGCGTCGAGAAAAAATACCTTTACTACCCATAAAGGCAGAGGGTAAAAGGTGCGCGTGACTAGCAACCAGCCTAAAGGCAGCGGGTAGGGAAAGGCCGGGCGAATAGTGGGTTAACGGCCAAGGCCGTACCTAGTTAATCTTCTGCTTGTGGCCCGCCCAGGCCTCGTCGCGCAGCTCGTTTTTGCGGACCTTACCCGTGGAGGTGCGAGGGAGTTCGTCGAGGATGCGTACGTCACGCGGCACCTTGTAGCCGGCGATGTGCGCGCGGCAGTAGGCGATCACAGCTTCTTCGAGCGCGTCCTGGTCAACGCCGCGGGCTTCCGGGCGCAGGGTCACGTAGGCGCGCGGGCGTTCGCCCCACTTCTCATCTGGTACGCCGATGACTGCACAGTCGGAGATGTCGGGGTGGCTGATAACGGCCTGTTCGACCTCGATGGTGGATATGTTCTCACCGCCGGAAACCACCACGTCCTTCGCTCGGTCCATCAGCTGGATGTAGCCGTTCGGGTGCATCACGCCGAGGTCGCCGGTGTGGAACCAGCCCCCGCGGAAGGCGTGGGCGGTAGCCTCTTCGTCTTTGAAGTAGCCCGCCATGATGCCGTTGCCAGTCAGGATGATCTCGCCCAGGGTCGCACCGTCGGCAGGCACATCTACCAGCGCTTCGTCTAGCGCTTCGGTCGGCTCGATCACGCGCACGTCTTCGTTGGTGATGGAGGCCACGCCTTGACGCGCCTTTAGAACCGCGCGGCGGCGGACCGTCATGTCCGCCCATTCGGGCTGCGCTTCGCATACGGTGAAGGGACCGTAGCTCTCGGTCAGGCCGTACACGTGGGTGACCTCCACGCCGATGTTTTCGCAGCGGGTGATGGTTGTCGGGCTTGGTGGCGCACCCGCGGTGGTGACGCGCAGGTTGGTCACACGGCGCTTGTTCTCGTCATCCACCAGCGTGTTGAGCACGGCCGGGGCGCCGCACATGGCGGTCACGCCTTCGGTGCGGATCAGCTCCCACATTGCCGGGCCACGCACCGCGCGCAGAGCCACCTGGGTTGCGCTGACGGCCATCGCCGCCCAGCCTGTGCACCAGCCGGAGCAGTGGAACATCGGCAGCGTCCACAAGTACACGGTGTCATGACTGAAGTGCTGTGTGTGTGCCTGCCCTAGCGCGTTAAGGTAAGCGCCACGGTGGGTGTAGATCACACCCTTCGGCTTGCCGGTGGTGCCGGAAGTGTAGTTGATCGCGATGGTTTCGTTCTCGTCGTGCACGCGGTAGGGGAGCGGGTCTTCGTCGCGGTGTCCGGCTAGGTAGTCGCTAAATGTTGTTACTAGTGACGCCCCCTGCGCGTCAGTTTCTCCCTTTTCAACCTGGGGCTCTACGCCGTCCTTGTCGGCGATGTACACAGCTCGGCGCAAGTTTCGCTCACCGCTGGCGAGGATGGGGTCGATCAGTTCCTTCTCGCCGACGAGGACGTCGATGGAGGAGTGGTCGAGGATGTAGTTAACCTCCTTGGGGGCGAGGCGGGTGTTGATCGGCACCGTCACTGCATTCGCCAGCGGCACGGCGAACTGGGCCAGCAGGGCTTCGTAGCTGTTGGAAGCGAGAATGCCTACACGGTCGCCCTCGACGACCTCGTCTGCAAGAAGGGCGTGGGCGAAAGCCTGGGCGTCTTCGTTGAATTCTGCGAAAGTGATGCGCCGCGGTCCGTCGACTGCGGCGATCTTGTTGGGGTGAACCTGTGCGGAGCGTTGCAAGAAGCGCAGAGGAGTGAGTGGAGCGTTTAGGCCGTGCTGCGATGCGAAAGTCATGCTCGCGACTGTAACCCAGATCACTAAACCCTGTGAGGGGTTTTGCTTAATTGAGTTTTGATAGCGTGGGGATCATGAGAAATTTACGATCTGCTAAGAAAATTGTTGGTTCGCAAATTGCTCGTCGCAGTGCCGCAGTAGCAGTGGCATGCGCACTGGGAGTCTCGGCAGCCGCTTGTTCGTCTGAAGATTCGAATGATGGCGCCGCAGAGAAGGAAACTGTCACGTCCACGGTGAAGGAGAGTGCTGAGGAATCTTCCGCCCCAGAGGAGGCGAACCAATCCCGATCTTCTCAAGAAGCTCCCGCGCAGCAGGATTCGGGCAGCAAGCTCCACAGGATCACCGTCGATGGCAAGGAAGTGGATACCAAGCTGTTCTCCCCGGTGCGTTGCGAACTGAATGAGGACGACGGACGCGAAGTGCTAGAGGCCGATTTCGGCAAGGATGACGATGATCGTGATGATCTGGAAATCGATATTTACACAGATCAGCCGGCCCTAGAATCCCTGGACTTCGAATACAAGGGTGTCGAATATGAGATCGATGACGACCATGCCGCCTCGGCCACGGTGAAGCGCCAAGGCGACAACTATGTCGTCGAAGGAAACCCGGTGGAGGACGATTCGAACCGTACGATCGCCCTCACCGTGGAGTTCAACTGCGCCAGCTAGTGGCGGCGTTATAACCCGCTGGTTACAGCGCGCTGCGCCAGGGGTTCTTGGTATCCACCAGGAACTTCTCCACGTCCTCCGGGCGTGCCCGCAGGGTCGGGTCGAAGTCCAGGTAGGCCTTCGTCTCCCGGGCGATGAGCCCGGAGAGAATCAGCATGCCCACCAGGTTCGGCAGCGCCATCAGACCGTTGGCAATGTCC
>NZ_CALLDG010000035.1 GCF_937999985.1 uncultured Corynebacterium sp. | reverse complement strand
CATGTTGAAAGACCCGGTTCCTTGGACCGGCCCCGAAACCACCGAGGGGTCATCCTCGTCCTCCCGCTTGCCGTCCTTCTTCGGCTTCTTCTCGCTGGGCTTCGCGGAGCTCGAGGTGGCGGAGTTGGACGAGCCCTCGCTGGAGTTGGTGGTGTTGGAGGCCGAGGGGGCGTCCTCACCAGAAAAACCCAGAACGGCCCAGATGACCAGAGCGATTACTGCCAGCAGGGCCACAACGGCGGCCAGAACGCGGCGGCGATTAGTGAAAGGGCGGCGAGAGCTCATGGTGAATAAGTTTATCCATAACCCACGGAGTAGCGTGTGATGAGTGACAGCTACGGACAAAGAGAAACTCAGCCCCCGCGCGCTCATCGTGTGGGCAGCCGGGGTGCTGTGCTACACCCTGGCGGTAACGGGACGTACTTCCTTCGGCGTGGCCAGCGTGGATGCCATCGACCGCTTCCACATCAACGCTGCACAGTTGGCGGTGTTCACCGCGCTACAGCT
Organism: uncultured Corynebacterium sp.; assembly: GCF_937999985.1. Classification (GTDB taxonomy): domain Bacteria; phylum Actinomycetota; class Actinomycetes; order Mycobacteriales; family Mycobacteriaceae; genus Corynebacterium. Next base: position 4,680 of record NZ_CALLDG010000035.1, on the reverse strand, counting down.
GGCGGTGTACGCCTTCGCACAGATCCCGGTGGGCTTGCTGGTGGACCGCTTCGGGCCGCGCAAGCTGATGGTCGCCGGTGCTTTCGTCATGGCTCTGGGGCAGGTCACGTTGGCCTTCACCACGAGCTACCCGGTGGCGATTCTCGCCCGCATGCTGATCGGCGCGGGTGACGCGACGGCCTTCCTGTCCGTGATGCGCCTGATCCCCGCGTGGATTCCGCTGCGCCACGCGCCGCTGCTCGGCCAGCTGACGGGTGCGGTGGGGCAGTTCGGCCAGTTCCTTTCCGCTGTGCCTTTCTTAAGCCTGCTGCACGCGACCAGCTGGCAGACTGGCTTCGTGAGCCTCGGCGCAGTCGGTGTGTTGCTGGCGCTGGCCGCGGGTGTGCTGGTGAAGGACTCGCCGGAGCCGGAGGCAGATGCCAGTGCCGCCAGGACCGCCAGTGCCGCCAAGGCAAGCGCGCCTACCGAGCGCCTGGGCGTCAAGAAGATCCTGGCCAACGTGCTGACCAACCGCGTCTGCTGGCACGGCTTCTTCATCCACTGGACGGGCCTGGGTGCGCTGGTGGTATTCACCCTGCTGTGGGGCCTGCCGATCATGACCCTCGGCCTGGGCCTGCCCGCCGACCAGGCCGGCCTGGCGCTCTCGCTGGGCACGCTGGCCTCCGTGGCAGTCGGCCCGATCGTCGGCCTGCTATCCGCCCGCTTCTACAACCGTCGCATGCAGATCGTGATGATCTTCTCCATCACCGGCTGGCTGGGCTGGCTGTGGTTCTTCACCTCCGCGCCGACGGGCGTGCTGTGGGCGGCGTGCCTGATGAACATCATCATGGGCTTCACCGGTCCCGTTGCGAACTTGGGCTTCGACTCCGTGCGCGAGAAGGTGGACCGCCGCTTCGTCGCCACCGGCACTGGCCTGGCGAACATGGGCGGCTGGATTGCGGGCATGATCGGCGCCCAGGCCGTCGGCGTGCTGCTGAACCTGCGCGCCCCGGACGGCAACTACGACTGGTCGGACTTCGGCGTGGCCTGGATCGCGGTGGCCACCGTGTGGGCCTGCGGTTTCTGCGGAATGTGGCTTACGCGCGACCGCAACGTGCGCCGTTACTCTTAGGCGCTTATCCTCTGGCCTTTCTTCGTGACGCCCTCAGCCTCCCGCTTCTTTGCGGCTTGCGACTTTAACCCGGCGTGGATGGTGGCCTTTAGCGCCAGGTAGGTGATGTACACCATCAGGATGTTCCGGGCGGTGAGCACGAGAGCTGCGAACCAGTGGGGACCTTCGAACAGCAGGTTGTAGGTGAAGGGGAATACAACCGTGGTCAGGGCTGCGGCGAGCACACTGAGCCACGTGAGCTTGCGCAGCGTGTCGGGCTCGCTCTGCGCTGCATCCCGTCCAGAGGCGCTGCGTGCCTCGTCCGGCTGCTTTGCCATTAACACGGCCAGCAGCGGGCCGAACCACGCGACGTACTGCGGGGAGAACACCTTGTTGGAGACGATCAGCAGCAGCACCATGGTCAGGAGGAACAGGGCGGTACTGCGGGGAGACCAGGCGTCACCAAGAAAATGCCACAGAGCCCAGCCCAGGCCGAACAATATGGTGCACGCCATCAACACGCTGCTGGCCGTGACCAGCTGATCCACGCCCGGGCCGAAGATCTCGTAGCTCTTCGACGGGGCTTTGGCGATGTGCCATTGGCCGGGGAAGATCGTGGCGGCGACGATCAGGGGAGTGGCGAGGATGGATTCGATCTGCAGGCCACGGACGTCCTGGTACGTCAGCGGGGAGACCAGGCGATCCCAGCCGGAGGTCAGCGCGGTGATCGCACCGACGACCACGAGGGTGCCACCGAACGTGGCCAAGCGTACCCAGGTGGCGGAGCGATTCCACTTATCCACCAGCCCGGCGGCCAGCGCTGCCGGCCACAGCTTGGACATGGCCGCGAACCCCAGCAGCGCGGAGGCGAGCTTCGGGTGGGTGAATAGAGCAGCCGCGGTTGCGGCAACCAGCAGACCGGGGATGAGATCTAGGCGCGAGTACACGATAGGCCCCGCGGCGGCGGTGAAAGCGGTCCAAAACAGTGCGGCGCGGTGGCTGCGATTCAGCAGGTAGAAGAAGAATGCAGTGCTGAGGGCAATGAGGACCGCAGAGAACAGGGTAAGGAAGACATAGGCGTGATTCCCGCTCAGCTGGATGATCGCGCGGACGGGCCAGAGCCCGGCGTCTGGGTATTCGGTCAGCGGTACGGCGCCCTGGCTGGGGGCTTGGGGCTCCTCCAGGGAATTACGGAAGTAATACATGGGGTCGCCGTTGGCGAAAGGCCAGAAGATCAGAACTCCAACGATAACCGCGTTCGCCAGTGCCCAGGCTGCAATGATTCTGGAACGGGGCCAGGGGGCGGCGGCTAGGTTGGTCTGATCACTCACGAGAGTGAACTGTACCTAAAAGTTCTCAGCTTCCCTAGCAAGCGCACGGACGGTCTGCTGGATTCCTTCTTGCAGGCTCGCCTCGAACTTTTCCTCCCCGCCGAGGACGACCGCGACCAGCACACGGGAGATCAGGGAGGTCTTGCCGCCGGGAGCCAGGCGCTTCTCTGTGAGGACAGTCTGGGAGCCGTCGGCTGTGGGGACGGTCTGGGAGCCGTCGGCGGTGGGGGTGAGCTCGAAGCGCCAGCGCGTGCCGTTCAGGGGGATCTTGAACTCGAAGACCTTCTCCGGCTCGACCTCTGTGACGACCGCCCAGGTGGGCCACCAGAGGATGCCCTGGCGGTTGAAGTTGATGGTGATGGTGCCCGGGGCCGGGGCTGCGCCGACTGCGTTGGTGCCCGTGCCGGCCGCACCCGTTCCGGCCGCACTGCCTGCGCCGGTGCTGTTCTTGCGACGCGGCAGCAGGATCATCTTCTTGCACTGCGGGCTGCGCTTGCCCATCGCCGAGAGGTCGGTAACCCGCTGCCAGACCTTGCTGGCGGGTGCGTTGACGGTGGTGCTGGCGGAAATCTCCGGTGCTGCCATGGTTGTGTTGCCTTTCGTCAGGGGAACGCCTTGTCAGTCTTGTCAGTCTTGTCAGGGGAACGTCTTGCTAGGGGAAGTTTTGTCGCCGCAACTAGCGGTGGTTCCACACTACGTGCTGCAAGCTACGCATCCACCACAATCGAAGAATCCACATCGCCATGCCGGGAGCACTCCGCCGTCCAGCCCATCGGATTCACCTGTACCTTCATCCGGCGCCCGCACAGCGGGCAGAAACGCGGCGGTTCCAAACCCGCCAGCGCCCCGCGGCTTGCCTGCGCAAGAGCCCCGCGGCCGACCCGCAAGGTCTCGTCTGAGGTATCGAGTGGCTGACCTGTGTGGGCGTCATATAAAGGGGTACCGCCCAAGACAAACAGGGCGGTGAGTTCGCTTAGAGGCATCGAGGACGTCACGGTGTGCCTACAGGGTTGCGTTCAGCGCCTTGATCGGCAGCTGCAGCTTGCCGAGCATATCCACGTCGCGCTCGGCGGGGCGGCCCAGCGTGGTCAGGTAGTTGCCCACGATGACCGCGTTGATGCCTCCCAACAGCCCCTTCTCCGCGCCCAGGTCGCCTAAAGTCAGCTCGCGGCCGCCTGCGAAGCGCAGCAGCTGGCGGGGGAGAGCCAGGCGGAACGCGCCGATGGTGCGCAGAGCATCGTTGACCGGCATGGGCTCGAGGTCCGCGAAAGGAGTGCCTGGGCGGGGGTCGAAGAAGTTTAGAGGAACCTCCGTGGGGTTGAGGTTCTGCAGGTCGATGGCAAACTCCGCGCGCTGCTCGACGGTCTCGCCCATGCCGACGATGCCGCCGCAGCAGACCTCCATGCCCGCGTCGCGAACCATCTCCAGGGTGGAGGTGCGCTCCTCCCAGGTGTGGGTAGTGACGACCTCCGGGAAGTAGCTCTTGCAGGTCTCCAGGTTGTGGTTGTAGCGGTGTACGCCGAGCTCCTTCAGGCGATCGACCTGCTCCTGGGTGAGGATGCCGATGGACGCGGCGATGTTGATGTCGACCTCCGCCTGGATGGCGGCGATGGCCTTGGCCATCTGGTTCATCAGGTCCTCGTCCGGGCCCTTCACGGCGGCGACGATGCAGAACTCCGTGGCGCCGGTCTTCGCGGTCTGCTTCGCGGCCTCGATCAGCTGGGCGATATCCAGCTGGATGGAGCGAACCGGGGATTCGAAGAGGCCTGACTGGGCGCAGAAGTGGCAGTCCTCGGGGCAGCCGCCGGTCTGCAGGGAGATGATGCCCTCCATCTCCACGGCATCGCCGCACCACTTCAGGCGGACCTGGTGGGCCAGGTCCAGTAGCTCGTCCAGGTGCTCGTCGCCGAGCTGCAGAACCTGGAGGGTTTCCTCGTAGTTCAGAGGCTCGCCGTTTTCCAGGACCTTCGTGCGGGCGAGGTTTAGGATTTCTGGGGTTTCTGGGGTTTCGGTGCCTTCGGTGGTTGCTGGGGTTTCGGTAGGCTGCTTCGTCTCAGCGGTAGTCATCGTCAGTCTCCTCAAAGCTCTTGTGAAACTTCTCGTGCAAGTTATGGGGGGCGTATCAGTCTTGAGCGTTAGGCTTGACGCCAGTCTTGAACGCTGTTTAGTTTCACATGCTAACGTACCGAGATCGCGACGTGTGACATACCGGGGTTGGGCGTGCAGTCCGGGGGGTATGGGCGCGTGGCGCCAGGGGGG
>NZ_CALLDG010000034.1 GCF_937999985.1 uncultured Corynebacterium sp. | reverse complement strand
GGACGCTCGAACAGTGGTTCGAAGACCGGGATCTGTACCTGCACAACGCAACCTACGACGTGCTGGCCCTAGAGCAGTGCTACGGGTACAAGGCAGACTGGTCCCGCATCACCGACACCATGATCCTCGCGCACCTGGTGGACTCCCGAGGAGTCCGCGAGGGAGGACCGGGCCACTCGCTCTCAGAACTGACCCGGACCGTCCTTAAGATGCCCACGGTAGCCGACGATGTTAAAGGCAGCATCGCCAGCATGGCTAAGGAGATTGGGTGTACCAAGTCGGAGCTGTTCGCCACCATCGACGCTTGGAACGAAACGTACCTCGGGTACGCGGGGATGGATGTGGTACTGACCTACGGTCTGCACAACCAGCTCCAGCGTATGCTGGAGGGCGTAGCCCGCAAGCAACAAGCCCGGCTCGCCAACACCCCGTTCCACAACCAGTCAGTGCTGAACCTGGTCAGGTACGAGCACGAGGTAGCCCGCGTCTGCGCGGAGATGCAGCGCAACGGGTTCCTGCTGGACGTGGAGTACGCGCAAAACCTGGATAAAAAGCTGGAGGAGGAGCAAACCCTCTGGGAGGGCCTGGCCCTCATCGAGTACGGCATCGAATCCGTCAACCAGAACGCTGAGGTAGCTCAAGCTCTGGAGGAGTTCGACGGAGCTAAACTCACCGAACTCACCCCCTCCGGCAACAAAAAACTGGACGAAGCAGTCCTCACCAAGCTCTCCGACGAAGGCAGCCGACTAGCAGCCTACGTGCTGGAGGCTAAGAAGGTGAAGAAGCAGCGAGCATCCTGGGTTCAGAACTTCCTGAACCGCAGGGACAGCGAGGACAGGTGCCACGCTGGCATCAACACCCTCGCAGCCCGCACAGGGCGCATGAGCATCACAGGAATCCCAGCACAAACACTCCCCTCCGGGGACTGGACAATCCGGCGGTGCTTCATCCCCGACGAAGGAGAATCCATCGTATCGTGCGACTACCAAGCCCAGGAACTCCGAGTCCTGGCAGCGCTGTCGGGCGACAAGAACATGAAAGATGCTTTCGCAACCGGGGCGGACCTGCACCAGATGACCGCCGATGCGTCGGGCGTCGAACGCTCCGTCGGTAAGACAGTGAACTTCGCCTACGTGTACGGCTCCGGGCCGAGGAACATCGCGGAAACCTGCGGAATCACCGTAGAAAAAGCCCGCGAGGTTATCCAGGGCTTCGAGCGAACCTACCCTGGCGTAAAGAAGCTGGCAGACCGGCTGCAAGCCCAGGCTAAGGCTAACGGGTGCATCGACACTGTGACCGGGCGAGTGCTGCATGTGGATAAGGATCGTGCCTACGCGGCGCTGAACTACATGATCCAGTCCACCAGCCGTGACATCACAGCACGAGCTCTCCTGCGCATGGACGAGGAAGGGATTACACCCTACCTACGCCTGCCCATCCACGACGAAGTAGTCGCCAGCGTCCCCTCCCGGGTGGCCGAGGCGGCTGCGCAGAAGATCGCCTCCCTCATGGAGGCCGACCTGTTCGGGGTCCACATCGGGACCGACGCAGAGGTGTACGGCCCCTCCTGGGGCTCCGGGTACGTAACGGACGAAACCCGCTCCGAGTACGAAGCCACCCTCAAATAAAAAAGACCCCCTACCAGCTGGTAGGGGGTTTTTCTGTATAAACTTTTTGATATGACCGTGCAAACCACCAGGGTGTCAAAATACACACCCAGGGTCTGCACCAGCCCCTGCTTGACCGGGTGCGATACTGCCGCGGTGGCGGCGGCGTTCGGTGCAGAGCCCTGGCCGGCCTCGTTGGAGAACAGACCACGGCGCATGCCGTTCATGAACGCTGCGCCCAAGGTGGCACCGGCGATCTCCTTGATGCCCAGGGCGTGCTCCACGATGGTGCCGAACATCGCTGGAACTTCGCTGATGTTGATGGCCAGCACGATCACGCCCAACAGAATGTAGGCACTGGCCATGACGGGCACGATCACCTGGGTAGCGTTAGCGATGCGCTTCACGCCACCGAAGATCACCAGCGCGGTCAGCACGGCCACCAGCAGGCCCGTAGCGATCTTCAGCCAAGTCGCATCGGGCGCAATATTGGGGTTCAGGGAGTGCAGGGAGGAACCCGCGGCCTCCGCGATGGAGTTGGTCTGCACGGCGTTGTACACAAAGCCATAGGTGATGGTGATGGCGATGCCGAAGATCAACGCCAGCGGCTTCGCGCCCAGCCCCTTGGTCATGTAGTAGGCCGGGCCACCGACGTAGCCGTCCTTATCGCGGGTTTTCCACAGCTGCGCCAGCGTGGCTTCCACGAAGGCAGTCGCGCCGCCGACGAGGGCGACGATCCACATCCAGAACACCGCGCCCGGGCCACCCAGGGTGATGGCGATAGCCACGCCCACCACGTTGCCTGTACCCACGCGGGACGCTGCCGAGATGCTGAAAGCCTGGAACGCGGAGATGTTCTCTCCGCTCTTGCCGACCGCCGGTTCCTTCACCGAGCGGAACATGTCCGGCACCATCCGGATCTGCACCACCAGGGTGCGAATGCCGAAGTAGGCGCCGGCTGCGAGCAGGAAGACGGGGATGATCTTCCAAATATTTTCGTTCAGCGTATTCGCCACGAAATTTTCAATTGTTTCCATGCGCAGAAATTTACCCGAAACTAGTGCCAGAAAATAAATGCGCCCGATCCTCTTTATCTACCTATCGTTGCAGCTCAGGAAGCTTTAAGGTTCTCGCTGTTCGCCCGTGGCACTCCTACTGCTGGCACGTCGCGCAATAGTGCGTCGCCCGCCCGCCGACGACAACCCGCTTGATCGGCTCCCCGCACCTCTTGCAGGCTTCGCCGCCGCGCCCGTACACGTTCAGCGAGCGCGAAAAGTACCCCGACGCACCGTTGACGTTCACATACAGCGCATCGAAGCTGGTTCCGCCCTGTTCCAACGCGCGCTCCATCACTTCCGCCGCCGACTGCAACACCCGGTGCAGGGTGGGCCTACTCAGCAGAGCCGCACTTCGCCGCGGACGCACCCCGGCCAGAAACAGCGCCTCGTCGGCGTAGATGTTGCCAATACCGGAGACGACCTCCTGGTTCAGCAGCACCGTCTTCACCGCCGCGCGCTTGGCCTTCATCCGCTCTACCGCCGCCCGCGCATCAAAGGCGGCCTCTAGCGGATCGGCGGCAATGTGGCTTACGTTCTGGGGTAAAAAATTTTTTGGTGACGCCACCCCGGCCCCCGCTACCCACGGATCCGGCACGGCCTTTTCCAGCCGCCACTCGCCGAAGGTTCGCTGGTCCACGAAGCACAGCTCGCGCCCATCGGATAGGCCAGCCCGGATGCGCACGTGCGGGGACTGCACCTGGCCGGGGTCGGCCACGAGCATCTGGCCGCTCATGCCCAGGTGCACTTGCAGCAGGAAATCCTCGCCGAAGTCCAACCACAAAAATTTTCCGCGGCGTTTGACGGCGGAGACGGTGGCGTCACGAAGAAAAGAAACAAGAACTTCCGGCTCCCCGGAGCGGACGGCGCGCGGGTGACAGACCTCGACGTCGGTAAAGCGGCGGCCGACCAGGTGTTCTTCCAGGCCGCGGCGGACGACCTCAACCTCGGGGAGCTCAGGCACGCTTGTTGAGTTTCTGCACGGCCTGTTTGGCGGCGGCGTGCTCGGCGACCTTCTTGGTGTGGCCCTCGCCGTGGGTTACCAGGTCCTCGATGGTGACGGTGGCATAGAAGGTCTTGTCGTGCTCCGGGCCTTCGCCGCGCACTTCGTAGGTGGGCAGGGGCAGTTTCATGTCTGAGAGCTTCTCCAGCAGTACGGTCTTCCAGTCCATCGTCAGGCCGGTGGTGGGAGCCTCGGTGATCTTGTCGGCGAACAGACGCAGCACCGTGGCGCGGGCAACCTCGAAGCCGTGGTGCAGGTAGATCGCGCCGAGCATGGACTCCACGGAGTCCGCCAGGATGGAGTGCTTATCCTTGCCGCCGGTCAGCATCTCGCCGCGGCCGAGCAGGATGTACTCGCCCATGCCGAGGCGGCGAGCGACATCCGCCAGGGCGTACATGTTCACCACTCCGGAGCGCATCTTGGAGATGTCCGATTCCGCGCGCTCCGGGAACTGGCGGTACAGCTGTTCCGCCACGGCCAGGCCCAGCACTGCGTCGCCCAGGAACTCCAGGCGCTCGTTGTTCGGCAGGTGGCCGTTTTCGTTGGCGAAGGAGCGGTGGGTCAGCGCCAGTCGCAGCAGGTCGTCGGGCAGGTCCACACCCCACGCCTCCAGCAGCGGTGCGTGGTCGGACTTGCCATAGGCGGCGTTGAGGGCGGCCTCGCCGGTCAATCGGCGTTTACGAGCCATTGGGTTTCGAGATGCCTTTCCTTTTAGAGGTTCTTGAACTTCTCCAGGCCGGCCCAGCGCGGATCCGGGCGGTCCTCTTCCTCAGCTTCCTCGCTGATACCGTCCGGCGCCGGGGTGTCCTCGCGGCACTCGGCACCGAAGTCGGCGCACACGGGGCTGAACGGCGCGTTCAGGCCGGCCTCGTCGATGACCAGCTGGGTGATGTCGATGGCGTTGTCCTGCACCAGCAGCGGCTCTTCCTCGTCCTCAGCATCGTCGCCCTCGGCGCTGTCATCGGTGATGAAGTCCGGGGTCAGGCCGAAAACGTCGCTGATGGAGTACTCCAGGGTGGTGGAAAGCTCCTGCAGGCAGCGGGAGCACGTTCCCTTGGCCTCGCCACTGACCTGCAGGTTGGCCATGATTGCCTCGCCCAAGTTCGCCAGGGTTCCATGAACTTCGACGGGTGCGCCCTCTGCCACGCCCAGCATGTTGCCGCCCCACGGTACGGGTGACGCCCCCTGGGCGTCGACCGGCTCGCTGAGTCCAGTTGGGATGTCGCCGACTGCAAGAACGAAGGGGTTACTCATACCCTTCTTTCTACCCGTCTATCGCTACTGACGGTAACCGTGGGGGTCGGAATCGTTCTGGTATCCGGCAGTGCCGTTCTGGTATCCGGAGGCACCGGCACCCTTGCGCAGGGCAGACCGGTCGCGGTTCACGGTACGCAGCGTGGTGGTGAGGGTGTCCTCAAACTCGGCCAGGGTGGAATCGACGTAGCGGTCGCACTCGGTGCGCAGGCGGTCGGAATCCGCGTGGGCAGAGTCGATGATGCGCTTGGCCTCGGCCTCGGCGTTGCGCACAACCTCGGAGTCGGAGACCAGGCGGCGCTGCTCGGCCAGGCCCTCGTCGACGGAGCGCTGGTAGCTGGCGTTACCTTCGCTGACCAGGCGCTCGGCTTCGTCGGCGGCGCGGGTAGTGACCGTCTCGTACTCGCGGCGAGCGTCGCTGACCAGGCGGTCGGCCTGATCCTCGGCCTGGGCGACGGTGTTGGTCGCGCGGTCCTGAGCTTCCTGGAGGATTTGGTTGGCGCGATCCTGTGCGTCCTGCACGATCGCGTCGGCCTCGGAGTTGGCGCTGGAAATGGTTGCGTCGGCCTGGTCCTGAGCATCGGCGACGATGTCATCACGGTGGTCGAGGACGTCCTGCGCGTCGTCCATCTCGATGGGGATCGCGTTGCGCATTTCGTCGAGAATGTCGAGCACCTCGCGCCGCGGAACCATGCAGTTGGAGGTCATGGGCACGCCATAGGCCTGCTCCACCATTTGCTGAAGGTCATCCATACCCTGGAATGTCTTGTACATGGCCTCCACTGTGCCATCACTTGACCTCAACTACAGGTTTAGACACGCCTTGACGGGCGCTAGCCGCGGAACTTCTCCTCCAGTGCCGCGACAACCGGCTCCGGCAGCAGCCCGGAAACGTCGCCTCCGTACTTCGCAACCTCCTTGCACAGGGTAGAGGACACGTATCCGTACTCCGGAGAGGTCAGCAGGAAGTACGTCTCCGCGCCCGACAGGCGCTGGTTCATCTGCGCCATCGGCAGCTCATACTCGTAGTCCAAAGAGCTGCGCAGCCCCTTGACCATCGCCTGAATATTGTTCTCGTTCAGGTAGTCCACCAGCAGCTTGTCCCACGTATCGACCGTGATGTTCTTCGGCCCGTTGGGGATGGAGGCGATGGACTTCTCGATCAGCTCGATGCGCTCCTCGGCGGTGAATAGGCCGTTCTTGTTCGGGTTATAGGTCACCAGAACTACGACCTCCTCCCAGTTGGCAGCAGCGCGGGTGAAGATATCCAAATGACCCAGCGTGATGGGGTCGAAAGATCCGGGGCAAACTACTCGCATGGCACCTAACCTAACCCTCGCCCCGCCAAATCGCCATGTCGAAGCGGGCGATTCCGTAGGTGCGCTTCTTTAGCTTCTGCCCGGTCGGCTCGAAGCCCTCCGGCCACGCGGTTTCGGGTGAGGCACTATTGCGTTCGACCACCACGACGGCGTCACTAGTAAGAACAGGAATCAGCGCCTCCACCATCTCGGCGACAGCCTCGTCGGTGAGCTCGTAGGGCGGGTCCGCTAGCACCATCGTGTAGTGGTTGCGCGGGGCTCCGGCCAGGAAGGATGACGCCTTCGCCTCCACCACCTGCACCTTCGCCTCGGGCACGACGCGCGCGTTGTCCTTGATCGTCTTGACCGCCGCGTCGCTGTTATCCACCAGGGTGACTTCCTTGGCCCCACGGCTGGCGGCCTCCAGCCCGAGAGCGCCGGAACCGGCGAAGAGGTCCAGCACGACCTCGTCGACGAAGCCGAAGCGGACCTGCAGAGAGGAGAACAGCCCTTCGCGGGCGCGGTCCGAGGTGGGGCGGGTGCCTTCGCTGGGGACCTTGATGCTGCGGCCGCGGGCGGTTCCGGAGATAATGCGTGTCATAGTGTTTTGTAATCCTGCCTTAATTTTTGCTCGTGGTCGTTACTAGTGCCGGCCTTATTGGGCCTCGACCCGCAGAATCACGTCCCCGCCGTGCACATCCTCATAGTCCTGCGAGTTCGTCCTGCGCACCACCCCGGGCCCCGGCGCGAGCACGGGCGCTTCCAGCTTCAGCGATTCCACCGTGCACAGCGCGTCGCCGGTGTCTACGGTCTCTCCGTCGGCGACGAGGAAGTGCACAACTCCCGCGAATGGGGCACAGATTTCCATGCCCCAGAGTCTAGCAACTGGGTCGGCGAGTTCTTCTCCCCTAGCTCTTCTCTAGCTCTTCTCGATGTAGTCCTGGTCGTCGATCTCGATGTCCACCACCAGCGAGCGCGCCAGCTGCTCGTCGTAGGCCACCAGCGCTTCTGCGTAGTCGCGCGCCGATTCGATGATCTCGCCGTCGGTGCTGAGGTCTAGTAATGACGCCCTTCGCGCCGACCGCCCCGACTGGTCTTGGCCCAGGATGTCTCCTTCGGTGCGCATCTTCAGGTCTTCCTCCGCCAGGCGGAATCCGTCGTTGCTCTGCGCCACCACCTGCAGGCGGTGGAAGGAGGGGCTATCCGGCGCGGCGGTGGTGTGCAGCAGGCACAGTGAGTCCCGGCGCCCGCGGCCGATGCGCCCGCGCAGCTGGTGGAGTTGGGAGAAGCCGAAGTTCTCTGCCTCCAGGATCATCATCATGGAGGCGTTCGGCACGTCCACGCCAACCTCGATGACGGTGGTGGCGACCAGCACGTCGATCTTCCCGGCGGCGAAGTCCTGCATCACCTGGTCTTTGTCGGAGGGATCCATCTTGCCGTGCAGCATCGCCACGCGATAGCCGGGCAGTTCCTCGGTGGCGATGCGCTCGCACCAATGTTCCACGCCGGAGTAGCCCTCAATGCGGGGCGCCACCACGTAGGCCTGGCCGCCGGCCTTGATCTCCTCGCCCATGCGCTCCCAGGCGCGCCGCACCCAGCGGTGTTTATCGGCGGGCACCACCACAGTCTCGATGTCTCCGCGCCCACCGGGCTTACCGACCAGCGTGATGGGCGTCAGGTCGCCGAACATCGTCATGCCCACGGTCCGCGGGATTGGGGTGGCGGTCATGACCATCATGTGCGGGGTGGCATCCACCGGCGCGGATTCCCGCAGCTTGTTGCGCTGCTGCACGCCGAAGCGGTGCTGCTCGTCAACGATGACCATGCCCAGGCGGTAGAACTCCACCGAGTCTTGGATCACCGCGTGCGTGCCGACCACAATGTCGGTCTGGCCGGAGACCAGGTCCAGCAGCGTGCGCTGCTTCTCTGCGTGCTTCTGGCTTCCGACCAATACGGATACTCGCACGTCGGTGTTCTCCAGCATCTTCACCAGACTGCGGGCGTGCTGCACGGCCAGGATTTCCGTCGGAGCGATGAAAGCGCACTGATAGCCGGAGTCCACGGCCCAGAGCATGCTGATCAACGCCACCATCGTCTTGCCGGAGCCAACCTCGCCGTGCAGCAGCAGGTTTGCCGGGGTGGTTCCACCCAGGCGGGAGCCGATGTCCTCCAGCGCCATCTTCTGCCCCGCGCTGAGGTCGAAGGGCAGCCCCGCGATCAGTTTCTCCACGTTCTCGCCCGGCGCGAGGGCCATGCCGGTGCGCTTGGTGGCGTCATTGCGCCGTAGAGCCATGACCAGCTGCAGCTCGAGAGCCTCGTTGAACTTCAGCCTGCGCCGAGCGGGTTCGGGGCCGGCCTCGCTCGGCTGGTGGATGTGCCGCAGCGCGTCGGCGAAGCTGATCAGCGGGCGGCCCTTTCCATCCGTGGGCCAGGCGGGCGCGCCGGGGTTGCGGCGCGGGAGTGGCAGGAACTCGCCGGGCTCGTCCATGACCCGCAGTACGTGGTCCATCACTCCCAGCATTTCCGCGGTGGAGGTGCCGGGGCGGCGCTTGTATCCGGCCATCCATGGCTTGGCCAGCAGCTCCTGGGCGGCGGTCTCGGAGCCCATGACGTCCACGATTGTCTTCAGAGGCCCGAACATGCCGAACTCCGCATCCAGGGCGGGCAGGATGGATACGTAGCTGGGGTTTTTCAGCTCCCACTGGCCGTTGAACTCGGAGAGCTTGCCGTGCAGCAGCATCATCGAGCCCCTCTTGATGCGCTTCCGGTGGTAGGCCACGTTCCCGAACAGCGCGGAGCGGAAGCTCCGCACGCCGTCGGTGAAGGTGAACGTCAAAAATTTTCTGGGGCCACGCCCGGAGTGGTTGTCTTTCTCCCCCACGCTGAGGATTTCCCCGGCGCAGGTGTACTTCTCCCCCACCCGCAGCTCGTCGAGCCCCTGCGGCGAGCCGAGCCGCGCGTAGGTGACGGGGAAGTTCAGCACCGCGTCGGCGATGGTTTTAATGCCGGGTTTATCGGCCAGCCGCTTCGCGCGGTCGTTAGAGATCGCAACCGACAGCGGGCGCGAGTCCTGCCATCCCAGCATGGGCTACTCCACTCCGATCTGCACCAGGCACGGGTCGTGGTCGTTGCCCTGCAGCTCGATGTGGTGATCGTCGATCTGCACATCCGGATACAGCTCGGCGAAGGTGGCTTTCAGCCCATCGATGGCGGTCTGGTCGGTCGCTGGGGCGCTCCACAGCAGAGTCACGAGTTCCCCGCCGTCGGCCAGCATTGTGCTGAGGGTATCGACCATCGTGTCGGGCGGGCAGGTGGCGTAGCGTTGGGCCTCTACCGCGTCGATCATTTCCTCGACATTGTCGTCCCAGTCCACGGTGGGGTCGTTCACCGCCAGCGCCGCCAGCCCGCCGACCAGCGATTTCGTATCGATGATGTCGACCTCTCGCGTCCCGTCTAACCCCTGCAGCGCGGCAACGTCCTGCCCGTTGGTCAGCACGGCTACCGGCCCTTCGCCCAGCCCCTGCACTGCTTCGCCCAGGGTTTTGTTGTTTGGTGACGCCACCGCCACCGCCCCCGCAGCCTCGAAAAGTCGCGCGACTCCGCCGGTGGGCGTGAGCGCCACGATGAACGGCCCCTGGTCTGCCGCCCGTGCTTGGGCCCCCGCGGGGGCTGGTGTGCTTGGCTTTCCGCTGTCGGCAGCTTCCCCGTCGGCGGGCAGAACCTCGATGCGCAGGTCGGTGACTGTACCCAGGGTGAAGGCCTTCTCGATGACCTCGCCGGCGCGGTTGGTGTGCACGTGCGCGGTTCCTTCTTCCGGCCCTAAGGGTCCGACGATGACCGAGTTGCCGTGGGCCTCCAGGAGCTCGCGCAGGGCTGCCAGGTTCCCCTCGAAGAAGAACATCACCTCGACCTCTTGCTGGGTTCGCTCATGGTCGGGCGTGGGGGCGTCATCAGTAAAACCAGCACCGTCCAGAACATCAACCAGGGCCTGCAGGATCACCACGAGGCCCTGGCCGCCCGCGTCCACAACCCCCGCTTCGGCGAGGACGGGCAGCTGGTTGGGGGTGTTTGCCAGGGCTTCCTCGGCGGCATGGAGGGCGCGGGTGGCAACGTCCGCGAGGTTCGGCTCGCCCTCATGGGCGGCGGTGGCGGCGGCATCGAGCACGCTGATAACGGTGCCCTCGACAGGCGTGGAGATTGCGGTGCGGACGAAGCCCACCGACTGCGAGAGTGTGTCCGCCACGGCGGGGCCGTCGATGTGGCCCTGCGAGGCCGCCTCGGCGAGGGCGCGCATCACCTGACTGAGCACCAGGCCGGAGTTTCCGCGGGCGCCACGGACAGCGCCGGTGGCCAGGGCGATGGTGACCTCGGGGAGGCTGGCGTCTTCCTCCAGCGCGTCGACCGCCGAGACTGCGGTGGTCATGGTGTGCGCCATGTTGGAGCCGGTATCGGAATCCGGGATGGGGAATACGTTTAGGGCGTTAATCGCCTGGCTCTGCTCGCGGAGCCTGCTGGCCGAGAGGCGAGCCCACTGGGCGACAACGCGCGCGTCGAGATGAGCGGGCGCCTGCTCCACCGGCTGCGCTTCAGCCACCGGCTGCGCCTCTGCCTTCCTGGATTTCACTCCCACTACCCTAGCGAACCAGCCGGACAGCAGGGCGGTTTGCGGGATCGTGGCGCGTTAGGGGGATACGGGCTGGGCTACAGGCGCCAGTCGACGGGCGCGCCGCCGGATGCTTCCAGGATCGCATTTGACCTGCTGAAAGGGCGCGAACCGAAGAAGCCACGATAAGCGGACAACGGCGAGGGGTGCGGGGACATCACGCAGCGCTCCGCGCCGATGAGCGGTGCCAGCTGCTGGGCCTGCTTGCCCCACAGGATCGCGGCGAAGTGCGGGTTGGCGGCGACTTGGCGGACGGCGGCCTCGGTGATGGCCTCCCAGCCGCGCCCGCGATGGCTGCCCGCGTTCCCCGCCTGAACGGTGAGCACGCGGTTGAGCAGCAGCACCCCGCGGTCGGCCCACGGGGAAAGGTCCCCGCTGGTGGGGGCTGGCAGGCCGAGGTCATCTGCGTACTCGGTGTAGATGTTCTTCAGCGACTTCGGCAGCGGCTCGCCTGCGGGAAGCTCCGCAGAGAACGCCAGCCCCACCGAGTGCCCGGGCGTGGGGTACGGGTCCTGCCCGACGATCAGTACTTTCACCTGCGTGGGGTCGGCCTCGAAGGCCCGCAAAATTTTTTCTGGCGCGGGCAGGACCTGTGCCTGGATGCCCTGCTGGGCCGCCCGTTGCCCCTCAGCCAGAGCACCCTCCAGCACCGACTGCAGCCCCGGCAGATACCACGCCGGGTGGATCCGCTCGATCAGCTGGTGCGCCTGCTCCCGTACAGAATTCACGCCTTCTCCCTCGCCTTACTGTGCCGTCTCAACTACACCGACTGCCAGCCGGACGTAAACGGCGGGCGCCCGCCGTCAACCAGCACATAGTCCCCCTCACCGTCCCCCTCAACCGAGAGGCTGCGTACAGTCCCGATGCGGCGGTAGCCACTGGGCATGCGGGCGTCCGTAGTTCCCAAAAGAGTATGGTCCTCGCCGCCGGTGTAGATCCATTCCAGTGGGTTCTTGCCCGTCATCTGCGCGGCATACCTAAGCTTCTCGTCGGGCACCAGAGCCGCCCCGTCCAAATCCAGGCACACTCCGGAGCGCTCCGCGATGGCACACAGGTCCACGATCAGCCCATCGGAGTTATCCGTCATGGCGCTCGCACCAGTAGCGCGGGCGACGGAACCGCGACCCGGCTCCAGACGCGGGGCGCAGTGCCAATCCGCCAGTTCGTTGAGGATCGAATCGTTTGCCGGGATCGCCTTGCGGGAGCCATAGTGGCGCAGAATCGCCAGCCCCGCCGCGCTATAGCCGATCGGCCCGCTGGCGATGACCCTCTGCCCCACGCCCGCGCCATCCAAAGTCAGCGCCGCGGCGGGCCCGGAGATCTCGCCCAAGGCGGTAATGGAAATGACCAAGTCTTTGCTGGTCACAACGTCCCCGCCGACCAGCTCCGCCGCCCACGGGGAAGCCGCTTCGTCGATGCCGCGCGCAATATCCGCCACCGTCTGCAGCGGCAAATCCCCCGGAGTGGCGATCGCCATCAGGATCGCGGTGGGACGTGCTCCCATCGCCTGAATGTCCGCGAAGTTCTGCGTCACCGCCTTCACCCCAACCTCCCACGGAGTCGAGTAGTCGAACGTGAAGTGCCGGTCCTGAACGAGGATGTCCGTCGAGCACACGTGCCGTGAATTGGTGCCTGTGGGTTCCAGCACTGCGGCGTCATCGCCATTAAGAGAACTCGGTGCGGCCTGGCGGATCGCCGCGATGGTGGCGGCCTCGCCGGCCTCGGCGACGGTCAGTGAAGTGCGCATGCAGCCTTTCGATCGAGTGATGCTTGGGGTACTGCGACAAGTCTAATTAAGATGGTGCGCTATGAGTGACGAATCCACCTCCCCCGTGTCCACCCCGCGGTACCTGCTGGTGCTGTCGACGGTGCTGGCCATTCTTCTGATTGTTGTGGTGATCGTGGCGGCGAAAATCACGATGGATAAGAAGGTCTACGCTCCGGTGGCAATGGGTCCGGTGGATGCGCCGGAGGCGTCGTCGCAGGTGTGTGCCGATTTCGTGGCGGCGCTGCCGCGGGACTTGGATCGTTTCCGTTCCGTGGAGGTGCGCGACCCGGCGCCGGATGGGGCTGCGGCTTATCGTGACTCTTCGGGCGCGGAGCTGTCTGTGCGGTGCGGGGTGAATGTGCCGGATCAGTACACGGTGTTGTCGCCGGTGTTTACTTCTGGCGATGCGCGCTGGACCGCCGTTTCCGATGCCACCCCGGGCTCTGACCTGCGCACTTGGTACGCGGTCGGGGGTTCGCCCGCGGTCGCGGTGACGGCTTCTTCCGACGTGGGCAGCGCGCTCGAGGGGGTTGGTTCTGCTCTGTCTTCTCTTTATGACGCCGACTCTCCAGCAAAGCCCGCCCCCTACCCACTGTCGAAGGCTGCGGTGGCTGGTGGCTCCGGTGGTTCCGGCGAGGCAGGCACATCCGGTGGTGCGACCGAGTCCCCGGCGTGCCGCAAGTTCCTGGAGTCGCTGCCGGATTCGCTGGCTGACTGGCGACTGGTTCACATTTCTGCCGGCAGCTCCAAGCTGAAAAACGCAGATGCGCTACCCGAAGGCGTGGACGAGTCGGTATTCGACAAGGCTCCCAGTGGCTCGGCGACCTACCTGGCTGACGGACACGAGCCGGTGGTCATTCGCTGTGGCCTGGAAATGCCTGAGGCCTATGAGCCGGGGGCCAACCTGACCCAGGTAGATGATGTTCCGTGGTTCTCCGACCCCTCGCTTTCGCGCGGGTCGACGATGGGCCACTGGTATGCCCTGGGCCGGGAGCAGATTGTGGGTCTGGCGATGCCGCAGTCCGCCGGCGAGGAGGTCATCACTTCCGTGACCAGCGCAATCTCCGATTCCCTCAAGAAGACTGAGAAGCAGCCCGCCACTGCCCAGCAGTAGCGGCACTCCACACCTGCCACAGGAGTCACATGCCGTAGGTGCCAAATGTCGGAAAAGTTGCAAAACATCAGACCGCCTCTCCCGACATCGTGAGCAAAAAGCTTCTGACCTACATATTTACACTATTGACAATGCACCCCAGTAACAAATTGCAACTTTTCCGACACTTTCGCCCACCGCAACCCAAAAACCTGCACCTGTTCCGGCGCCCCCTCTCACGCAGGCCGGTAATGGGCACTCCGCGTGGTCAAATGTCGTTAGAACGGGAATACGTCGCCGCGACCGAAGCCTCGCAAACTAGCGCGAGCCCCTGACCTGCAGGTTTAGATTAAAGAAAACTGGTATCAATAACGGATTCCCGTTCTAGCGACATTTGCAGGCCACGGCAGAGCCAGCTAGCTCCAGCTAGGCCAGGGCGCGGGCGATCAGCGCGCTGACCAGGTCGCCGAAGCTCACGCCGTCAGCGGCGAACATCTTCGGATACATCGAGATCGGCGTAAACCCAGGCATCGTGTTGATCTCATTCAGCACGGGCCCGTTTTCCGTCGCAAAGAAGTCCACGCGCGCGATGCCATCGCACCCCAGCGCGTTGAACGTGCGAATGGCCAGTTGGCGGATCTCCTTCAGAGTCTCCGCAGGTAGCGGCGCTGGGATGGTGGCGGAGACGGTCGAGTCGACATACTTGGCGTCAAAACCATAGAATCCTTCGGCACCATCCTCAGTGCCGTTCAGCATCGCCGGAACCGAAGACACGATCGAGCCGTCCGCGTGCTGCAACACACCGCACTCGACCTCGGCACCGTGGATCATCGCCTCCACGATCACCTTGTTGTCGTGGGAAAAAGCCAGGTCAACGGCGGCATCGAACTCCTCCCAGCTGTCCACCTTGGAGATGCCGATGCTAGATCCGCCGCGCGCCGGCTTCACGAACACGGGCAGCCCCAGCCGCTCCTTCTCCTCCGTCGTCAGCTCGCGCGGTTGGAACAGAATCAGCTCCTCGCCCACCGGGATGCCAGCCTCGCGCGCCAGCCGCTTGGTGAAGTCCTTGTCCATGCCCGCCGCCGAAGCCAGCACACCGTTGCCGACGTACCGCACGCCAGCCAGATCCAGCACGCCCTGCACGGTGCCGTCCTCGCCGTTCATGCCGTGCAGCACCGGGAAAACAACGTCCACCTGCGCAAATACCTCGCCTGCCTGCGGCCCGGTCACGTAGCGCATCTCACCCGCCGCACCAGAGCCCGCAGAGCCGTCCGTTCCAGCCCCGCCGAACGTCAGCTGCACGTGCACGCCTCCGTCTTCCACGCGCGGCATGTCCCGCCCATTCGCGCGCAGCTGCGAGGTGTCGGTCGTCCCGGGCACCCATGCGCCGGCCTCGGTGATCCCCACGGGAACCACGTTGTAAATCTCCGGATCCAGGTGGTCGATCACCGCACCTGCGCTGATGCAGGATACGGAGTGCTCGGTCGACTGGCCGCCGTACAGGACGGCGACGGTGGTGCGTGCGTGCTTCTTGGCTTCGTTACTCACGGCTTTTTACCTTAGCCGTTTTTATGACGCCACATCCCCACCGCCCCGCCCCTTTCAACCGAACTGCTAGCGTGCGCGGCTTACTCGGCCTTCTTGCTGCGCCCGAGTAGCCCCATCATTACCTGCTGCACGTCGGCGCCTTCGTGGCAGACTCCCACGACTGCGTCGGTGATGGGCATTTCCACGCCGACCTTCTCCGCCAGCTCGTGCACGGACTGGCTGCTCACCACGCCTTCGGCAACCTGTCCCTTGGTGGACGCGGCGGCCTGCTCCAGGGTCTCTCCCTTGCCCAGGTGCTCCCCGAAGCGGCGGTTGCGCGAGAGCTTCGAGGTACACGTGGCCACCAGGTCTCCCATGCCCGCCAGCCCACTAAGCGTGCGCGCGTCGGCGCCGACTTCCAGGGCCAGGCGGGTGGTTTCCGCCAGGCCACGGGTAATCACGGTAGCGGCGGTGTTGTCGCCAAAGCCCATACCGGCGGCGATGCCCGCCGCCAGGGCGATGACGTTCTTGCAGGTGCCGGCGATTTCACAGCCGATGACGTCCGTGTTGGTGTATGGGCGGAAGTACGGTGCGGCCACGGCCGCCTGGATCAGCTTCGCGCGATCCATGTCGGTGCAGGCCACCACGGTTGCGGCGGGCTGCCCCTGGGCCACTTCGCGCGCCAGGTTCGGACCGGTCAGCACGGCCACGCGTTCGCTGGGCACGTCCGCCACTTCGGAGATCAGCTGGCTCATCCGCAGGCCGCTGGAGTGTTCGATGCCCTTGGCCAGGCTCACCAGGGAGGCGTCCGAGCCGATGAGTTCCTTCCAATTCTGCAGATTTTCGCGCAGCGACTGCGACGGTACTCCCAGCACCACGATCTCTGCACCGCTCAGTGCCTCGGCGGGGTCGGTTGTGCCGGTCATCGCGGCCGGTAGGTCGATGTCCCCCAGGTAGGCGCTGTTTCGGTGATTATCGCGCACGTCGTCGGCGACTTCGGCGCGGCGCGCCCAGAGGCGGACCTCGTTACCGGCGTCAGCAAAAACCTTGGCAACCGTCGTACCCCAGGAGCCTGCGCCCATCACTGCTACTCGCACCATCTGCTTGTCGCCTTCCCGCCTGCACTGTTTGCTTGCCTGAGTTCTGCTTGCCTGAGTTCGGTATAACTTTTGGGTTCGTTATACGATTGTCGGCAATAGTCTATCGAAAGGGATCCCTTTAAAAGTGATCACTCACACAGGAACTGGCGATCTTTCTACGTCCCTGGCCATGTCGCGGCACGATCAGGGCCACGTGACCCGCATCGGATCCCGCCCCAGCGAGGAGTTCGCCCGCCCGACCTTCGCTGCGGGTGCGGTTATTTGGCGCTTTTCTCCGGACGCCGCCGCCTCCACCCCTAACTCCCCCGAGTCCACGGACGTGGAGATCGCGATCATCCACCGTCCCCGTTATGACGACTGGTCGCTGCCGAAGGGCAAGGTCGATCCGGGCGAGAATCTGCCGGGTACCGCCATGCGCGAGATCTGGGAGGAGACCGGCTTCAGCGTGCGCCTGGGCTGGGTTTTGGGTTATGTCCACTACCCGGTTGGTTCGCGCACGAAGGTGGTTTATTACTGGACTGCCCAGCAATTGTCTGGTGAGTTCGAGCCGAATGAGGAGTCCGATGAGCTGCGCTGGGTTTCCCCAGAAGAGGCCAAGGAGCTGCTGAGCTACGAGGCTGATCTGAAGGTCGTGGATGCTGCCATGGGTGTGCTGAAGCTGGGTTGTGACCGCCGCGTGCTGTACGTCCGCCACGCGAAGGCGCACGCCCGCGAAGGGTGGGCCGGCGATGACGACCTGCGTCCGCTGAGCAAGAAGGGCCGCCGCCAGGCGGAGCTGTTGGTCTCTGAGCTGTCGGGCTACCGCCCGGAGACGATTTCTTCGGCCGTGCCGGTGCGTTGCGAGCACACGGCCGCGCCGATTGCTCAGGACTTAGGGTTGGAAGTTGCTTTTGACGCCAACCTGGGCGATGCCGGGTGGGCTGCCGATCCGGATACCGCGGTGGATGCGTTCCATGCCGCCACGGCCGCGCCTGTGTCCATGGTTGTTGCCCAGGGCACGGTGATCCCGGGTGTGCTGGCCCGCGTTGCGGGCGAGCACGACGTGGAGATTGAGGATATGCGCGTGAAGAAGTCCAGCACCTGGGTGCTGCACTTCGCCGGCGACAAGCTGCTGGGGCTGGATTACCTGGCCAGCCCGCTGTCCGTTAAGTAAGCGCTAACTGGCGGAAATGGTGCGCGGCTTGAAGCTGGCGCGCTGGGATTCGAAGGCCTCGATGGCCTCTTCGTTGCGCAGGGTCAGGCCGATGTCGTCCAGGCCCTCCATCAGGCGCCAGCGGGTGTAGTCGTCCACGTCGAAGCCGAAGGTGTGAGTACCCAAGGTGACCGTGCGGTCTTCCAGGTTCACGGTGATTTCCGCGCCCGGCTGCTGTTCTAACAGCTTCCAGATCAGCTCAATGTCGCTCTGTTCCATCTGGGCTGCCAGCAGGCCCGCCTTGCCGGAGTTGCCGCGGAAAATGTCCGCGAAACGGGAGGAAAGGACCACGCGGAAGCCGTAATCCATCAGCGCCCAGACGGCGTGCTCGCGGGAGGAGCCGGTGCCGAAGTCCGGGCCGGCCACCAGCACGGAGGCGTTCTTGTAGGGCTCCTGGTTCAGGACGAACTCTGGGTCCTTGCGCCAGCCGGCGAACAGGCCGTCCTCGAAGCCGGTGCGGGTCACGCGCTTCAGATAGACGGCGGGGATGATCTGGTCGGTGTCGACGTTAGAGCGGTTCAGCGGTGCCGCCACGCCAGTGTGGGTGTTGAACTTTTCCATGGTGTTCTCTTCTGCTTTCTGCTCCCCCACCTGCTGTTTAGGTCGCTGGCGGGGAGGGTCGAAAAAATTTTTGGGCGGGTCTTGTGCGGGTATCTAGCGGTCTGTTTTACAGATCCGCCGGGCCTGCAAGGTGGCCCGTCACGGCGGTGGCGGCGGCAACTGGTGGGGAGACCAGGTGCGTGCGCCCACCCTTGCCCTGGCGGCCTTCGAAGTTTCGGTTGGAGGTGGAGGCCGATCGCTCGCCCGGGGCAAGCTGGTCCGGGTTCATGCCTAGGCACATGGAGCAACCTGCTGTGCGCCATTCCGCCCCGGCGTCAATAAAGATCTTGTCTAGCCCCTCTTCTTCCGCTTGCATCTTCACTCGTGTGGAGGAAGGAACAACGATCATGCGCGTGCCGTCGGCAACGGTGCGGCCCTTGATGACATCTGCGGCGGCGCGCAGGTCCTCGATGCGGGAGTTGGTGCAGGAGCCGAGGAAGACCGTGTCGATCTTGATGTCGCGCAGCGGGGTGCCGGGCTTGAGGTCCATGTATTCCATGGCGCGCTCGGCGGCGAGGCGGTCGTTGTCGTTGGTGAAGTCCTCCAGCTGCGGGATGGCTTCC
>NZ_CALLDG010000033.1 GCF_937999985.1 uncultured Corynebacterium sp. | reverse complement strand
CGGGGGAGAAGGTTGCCGAGACCATGGCGAACGCTCTGGTGGCGCCCGTTTTAACGGCGCACCCGACGGAAACCCGCCGTCGGACCGTGTTTGACGTGCAGACCGACATCATGAAGATGATGCGCCGGCGCGCACGCGTGCTCAAAGAGTTAAAGCTCAACCCAGATTCGGTGCGTTCGGCCCGCCAGCTGGACGAGATTGAGCTAGTGATCCGCCGCCGGATGACGCTGCTGTGGCAGACGTCCCTGATACGCAGCGTGCGTCCGCGCATCGAGGACGAGATCAAGGTGGGGCTGCGCTACTACGGCATCAGCCTGCTCAGCGAGATCCCGGCCATCAACCGCCGCGTGAACGAGCACATGAAGGAGCAGTACGGCGACGTGGTGCCCCGCACCGCGGTCGTGCGCCCCGGCTCGTGGATCGGTGGCGACCACGACGGCAACCCGTATGTGACGGCGGAAACGGTGGGCATCGCCACGACCTTCGCGGCACGCACCATCTTCGACCACTACCAGAAGACCATCTACGCGCTGGAGCACGAGCTCAGCCTGTCCTCCAAGTTCATTGACACGACCGAAGCGCTAGAGCAGCTGGCGGACCGTGGGCGCAACGATGTGCCCTCCCGCGTGGACGAGCCGTTCCGCCGTGCCCTCCACGGAATGCGCGGGCGCGTGGCGGCCACTGCCAAGCACACCCTGGGCGAGCCGGTGGTTTCCGGCGGCATCCACAAGGGGCATGAGCCCTATGCGAACCCGGCGGAGCTGCTGGCGGACATCGACACGGTGGATCAGGCCCTGCGCCGCTCCATGGACGACCTGCTGGCCGACCACACCCTGGCGGACCTGCGGGAGGCCGTAGAGACCTTCGGCTTTAACCTGTACTCGCTGGATCTGCGCCAGAACTCCGAGAGTTTCGAGAACGTGCTGAAGGAGGTCTTCGCCCGCGCGGGCGTGGCCGAAAACTACGCCGAGCTGGACGAGGATGCGAAGGTGGAGCTGCTGCTGACCGAGCTGGCCAGCCCGCGGCCCCTAGCCACCCCGGAGGCCGAATGGTCGGAGGAGACCGCCCGCGAGCTCGGCATCTTCCGCGCCGCCGCGAAGGCTGCCAAGAAGTTCGGCGCGGAGGTGGTGCCACACTGCATCATCTCTATGGCCTCGTCCGTCTCCGACGTGATCGAGCCGATGATCCTGCTAAAGGAAGTCGGGCTGATCCAGGCGAACGGCGAGCACCCGCAGGGATCCGTTGACATCATCCCGCTGTTCGAGACCATCGACGACCTTGCCGGTGGTGCGGACATCATGCGCCAGCTCTGGCAGCTGCCGCTGTACCGCAACTACGTGGCGGGTCGCGGGGATATCCAGGAGATCATGCTGGGCTACTCCGATTCCAACAAAGACGGCGGCTACTTCGCCGCCAACTGGGCGCTCTACGACGCGGAGTTGGCGCTGGTCGAGGCCTCCCGCGAGGCTGGGCTGTTCCTGCGCCTGTTCCATGGACGTGGCGGCACCGTCGGCCGCGGCGGCGGTCCATCCTACGATGCAATCCTGGCGCAACCGGAGGGCGCGGTCCAAGGCGCGGTGCGCATCACCGAGCAGGGCGAGATCATCTCCGCCAAGTACGGCGACCCCGCCAACGCCTCCCGCAACCTGGAGGCCCTCGTGGCCGCCACCCTGGAGGCCAGCCTGCTGCCCGTCGACGACCTCGACGATCCCGACGTGGCCTTCGAGACCATGCGGCAGATCGCGGAGGAGTCTAGGAGGGCTTACTCCGCGCTGATGCACGAGGACCCGGGCTTCATCGAGTACTTCACCACCTCCACGCCGCTGGCGGAGATCGGCAGCCTGAACATCGGCTCTCGCCCCTCCTCGCGCAAGCAGACCACCGCGGTCTCGGATCTGCGCGCCATCCCGTGGGTGCTCAGCTGGTCGCAGTCGCGCGTAATGCTGCCTGGTTGGTTCGGCGTGGGCAGCGCCCTGAAGCGCTGGATCGAGGATGGTTCATCTGTATCTGGTGACGCCACCTCGCGCCTCAACTACCTACGGGAGCTCCACAGGCGCTGGCCTTTCTTCGACTCGGTGCTTTCAAATATGGCCCAGGTGATGTCTAAGGCGGACCTTTCCATCGCGCAGCTGTACTCCGAGCTGGTGGGCGATAGGGAGGCGGCGGAGCGCATCTTCGACGTGATCGTCGAGGAGTACAAGCTGACCGTGGAGATGTTCCTGCAGATCACGGAGCGGGAAACCCTTCTGGCGGACAACCCGGAGCTGGTCAGCTCCGTGCGCAACCGCTTCCCGTATCTGGTGCCGCTGAACCTGCTGCAGGTGGAGTTGCTGCGCCGCTTCCGCGCCGGCGACGATTCCGATAGCGTGCGCTCAGGCATCCAGCTGACGATGAACGGTTTGGCCACCGCGCTGCGCAACTCGGGTTAGGTAACTCGAGCTAGCAAGGGGCTAGAAGGGGGCTAGAACTCCGCACCCCGCGTGGCAGGTTGTCACGCGGGGCCTACAGCGGGTAAATTCGTGGTGTTAATTGAAAGTTTTAGTTAGTCGATTTCAAAAGAAGAGTTGAGGGTAGGGCATTGATCCTAACGCTGCAGATCATCCTGGTTATCACCAGCTTGCTGATGGGCCTTTCCGTGTTGCTGCACAAGGGTAAGGGCGGCGGCCTGTCCAGCCTGTTCGGTGGCGGCATGCAGTCCAACCTGTCCGGTTCCACCGTGGCGGAGAAGAACCTGGATCGCCTGACCGTGGGCACCGCAGTGATCTGGCTGCTGGCCCTGATCGGCCTGAACCTGGTTCTGCACTACGGCCTGGCCTAGAAGGCCAGACCGCTTAAACAACTTAAAGCAGTGGGTTGGCGGCCTCGTCAACCCACAGCAGCGTCGCCTCCGTTCCGGAGGCCAAAGCTGCGGGCCATTCGGCGCCATTGCCGCCGTTGAACACCTGGCCCGCAGCTTCTTTCTTTTCCTCACCGCTGACTAGCAGCCACACCTGTCGGGAGCGGTTGACTGCCTGCATGGTCAGGCTAATGCGCTCCGCCGGGGGCTTCGGACATTCGCGCACCGCCACTACCGAACCCTCGGCGTGCAGTAGCGCGTCGGTGTGCGGGAACAGCGAATTGATGTGTCCCTCTGGCCCCATTCCCAGCAGGTGGATATCGAAGCCCTCGGGAGCCACCTGATCCACCGTCTTACCGTAGAACTCCGCGGCGGCATCCAGCGCCGGGCCGTCGGGTTCCTCGCCGGCGGCCAAGGCCGGAACACGGAATACGTTCAGCGAAGGGATGTTCACGTGGCGCAGCAGAGCATCGAAGGCCTGCTTGTCGTTGCGCTCCGCGTTGCCGGCGGCCAGGAAGCGCTCGTCGCCGAAGAAGACATATACCTGGGACCAGTCAATCGCAGTGACGGGGAAGTCCTCCGCCGTCTGCTGCGCCGCATGGTCCAGGGCGGCGATCTCCGCCAGGGTGGCGATGCCCGCACCGCCGCCGGTGAGCACCACGCGGACGATGCCGTCGCCCGTCACTGTGTCCCCGGTGCGCTGCAGTTCTGCCACGGTGTTGATGAATTCGCGGGCCGCGGCGGTTGCCAGGTCCTGTTTGTTGTCGCGGGGGCGCAGCTCCACCCCCGTCTTGTCGCTGACAACTGCGGTGCGGCGGTTATTCTGCGTGGGCTTCATCGTAAAGACTCCTGACCATCGAAGGTGTTATAGGTTTCGCGGGCATCGCGGGAGGTCCAGCGGTCCAGCTTGTCCTCCTGCGAGCTGGGGGATTGCACGCCACGATACTGGGAAGTGCGGGGACCACGATCCGGACGGTTCACGCGCACCAGGCCGCGGAGGGCATGCCCGAAGGCGTAGTCCGGGTCCAGGTGGCGCAGCTCCTCGGCCAAGCAATCGGCCAGTGCACGCCTGCCGAGGGTGACCATAGACTTCTGGTCGCCGACGGTCAGCGAAACCGTGTTGGCGTCAACAACCTCAACCTCAATGGCTCCCACCTGGCGGTACAGCACCGCCTTCTCGATAGAGATCAGGCGTTTGCCTTCCGCGTCCTCGCCATAGCGACCATCGACCGTAACGTGCCTGGTCAAAGGCACATCCAGGCGCTCCGCCAGCCAGCCGGCTGCGATGTCCACGGACGGGTCGTGCTTCGGCCCCCACACCTCGGCGGACACGATCGGGTGGTGCGGCGGCTGATCCAGTGCGGAGGCCAGGAGCCCACGCCACAGGGTGATGCGACTCCACACCATGTCCGAATCCCCGCGGGTGTACGTCATGCGACGGCGGTAGAGGGCATCCTCGTCCTCGTCCGTCAGCGAGTCGGTGATGCGGCGAGTCGCCAGCGCGCCGATGGGGTCGGCGGCCGGGTTGCGCGGGCCAGTGCCAGGCCACCAGGCCACGATCGGAGTATCGGGCAGCAGCAGGGGAGTCACGACGGAGGCGCGGTTGGCGGACAGCTCGCCGTGCAGGTGCATGATGATGATTTCGGAGGCGCCAGCATCGCCGCCAATGCG
>NZ_CALLDG010000032.1 GCF_937999985.1 uncultured Corynebacterium sp. | reverse complement strand
AGATGTGCAAGCTCAGCCAATGCGGGGACCGTTGGGTGCGTGGGCAGCGGGAGATGTGCTTGGGTTGGCGGCGACGGAACCGCTGGATCTGACCCGCAAGAAGATGGAGAATTTTGCGGATAGCTCCGGGGCAGTTCCGCTGTTGACTGCTTCGCAAGGTACTCAGGGGCAGATGACTGCTGATGTACTGGATACGGTGGTTAGTCGTGCCCAGCACAGGTGGCCAATTGTTGTGGTGAACTTGCCTTATACGTGTGCCGGGGAGACCATTGCCGCGGGCACAGCTATGGCGGATCATGTGCTGTTGGTGGCTGACAGACACCATGAACAGCATGGGTGGCTGTACCAGCCGGGGCACCACCTGACGGAGCTGGCGCAGTCCAGGAAGGTGACTGTTGTCAAGGTGGGGGCAGCTGCGGTTGATTTGCCGCAAGATACGGTGGTTCTGCCAAGCGTAGATGCTCATTCGACGAGCAGGTCGCGGATTGTTCCATCGACGAACCCGGAGGACGTGTCGATGTATCACCGTTTGCTGACGAGAGTTTTCGGTAGTTGAGGCCCCTACACACCGCTAGTTGTTGCGAGATTCCCTAGCCGGTGCGGAGACCAGGGAGTAGAACGTGGCGCCGACCTGGTATTGGATCCAGTTGGCTGCTGGGGTTTCTGGTGCCACCCGTGGTCACATTTTGCGCTGCTTTTTGTGATGACGGTGGTGGCACCTGTGGTGCCTGGGTGCCGGGTTCGATGGTTGTGGTGGTGCCGTCAGGGTAGGAGGTGTCTTGGATTGTGCCTTCGGGGGTGATGATGCGCCAGACGTCGTCGCCGGTGTCGTCGCCCCAGTAGAGGATGTTGGGGACCATGCCACCGGTGCCGACTTGGGCGGTGACACGGCCGTGGTCATCGTAGCGGTAGTGATACGCAGCACTATTCCGGTCGGCTGGCTGGTTTCTAGTGTGTCAGGATAAAAGAGCTTGTCTGTTAGTCGTCGAAGTCTGTTCCTGCGGCTTTAGCTTGGTTGAGGGTTTGTTGCAGATTGTTGGTGTCGTTGAACAGATCAGTGAGTTGGGCGTGGAGTGGTTGCAGGGTTTCGGTGGTGCCGATGAGGCTGAACATGCCCGCGTCGCTGTCGAACTCGATGCCGTTGGTGGTGACGCCTGTTTGTCGGAGTAGGTACTTTGCGAGGTTGTCGAGGAAGTAGCCGTTGGGTGTGTGTCCTGCTTGTTCTATGACGCCGACTGCTTCTTCTGGCATGGTGTCCATGGCGGCGAACAGGGTGGTTAGACTGTCGATTTCTGCGAGGTGGAAGAGTGGTTGGTCTTCCTGCTGCGTGTTGGTTGGCATCGTGTCTTGTTCCTGGTTTTCGGTGAAGTCGGGGTGTGCGGGGCGCGGGGTATCGATTAGTCCGTAGTAGGCAAGTGCATCTTCAAGGGCGAACTCGATGTGAAGATCCATGAGGAGGCCCGCTGGCATAAAGTAAGTACCCTCCGGTGCTTCATCGACGATGCCCCCTTGAGGTGGGTTCGTGTCGTGAATGGTGAATTTTATGATTCTTTCGTCCTTGGGAACGAAAGTGCCGAGCCGATTTTCTGGCAATGTTTCAGCAGCCGGAACGAACGCTTGTTCGGCTGGGGCCCAAGGCATGGACATTTGGTAGTAAAAGTAGCGATCGAAGGGGATG
This sequence comes from uncultured Corynebacterium sp., assembly GCF_937999985.1. Taxonomy (GTDB): domain Bacteria; phylum Actinomycetota; class Actinomycetes; order Mycobacteriales; family Mycobacteriaceae; genus Corynebacterium. Next base: position 419 of record NZ_CALLDG010000032.1, on the reverse strand, counting down.
GGCACAGGAGCTGCTTTGTCGCGAATCGGAGTGAAGCAGCCTCCCTTTTTGAAATCCTGCTTTCTGATCTCTAACGGCGGGATTAGTAGTTCGTTCTTTTCGATGAGTGGGTACCAGGTGGTGTCTTTGGGGTCAGATACGATCGCTCGGTAGGGATGAATCATCACGGCTGCGCCGAAGAATGCTTCGGTGGAGGTCGCACCAACAGGGATGTATCCGAGGGTGGTTTTCATCAGGTAGAGCCGTCCGGCTTTAGGGCGGCTGCCTTTGGGGGTGTCGAATACTAGTTTTAGTGCCATGTTTTTAACGTACCTTGCTAGCGAATTGGTCTACCCAGTCCTTGCCGAAAGCTGTTGCTTGGTCATAGAACTCATGATTTGGGCTCATACTGTTTATCTTATTTTCTAGGTTACCTACCT
>NZ_CALLDG010000031.1 GCF_937999985.1 uncultured Corynebacterium sp. | reverse complement strand
CACAGTGCACCAAGTGGATCTTCGCGCGGTGTTCGGCACGGCGGGAAAGCTCCCCATCAACCAGCGCGGCGATGGCTTCGGTGGACAGGTGGTCTACGGACAGCTCCCCCGGAAAATTCTCTACGAAAGATGTCACGTGCCCTACCTGCCTTTCTGCATGTCCCAGTTGCGGTTGCGTTCGAAGTTTCTTAGCTACCGGTAACAGCTAAGCCAGACCTAGACCGACCTAGGCCTGGCCGGTGAAAACCAGTTCGCCTTGGTTACGCTCCAGGTTACCCCGAAGTTGCGCGCGGGCGCGGTGGATGCGGGAGCGGACGGTGCCCATCTTGATGCCGAGGGTCTGGGAAATCTCGTCGTAGCTCATGCCCAGCCCGTCGCACAGGACGACCGCCACGCGGTATTCGGGAGCCAGCTGATCCAGCGCCTGCTCCAGCGCCGGGTCGAGGTTGTTGAGCTCGAACGTCGCCACGGGGTCGGCGATGCCGCCTTCGATGCGGTCGTAATCCTCCGGCAGCGCCTCCATGCGGATTTTCGCGCGGCGCCGAACCATGTCGAGGAACAGGTTGGTGGTGATGCGGTGCAGCCACCCTTCAAAGGTGCCCGGCTGGTAGCTCTTCAGACTGCGGAAGACACGCATGAACGTATCCTGCGTGAGGTCTTCTGCGTCTTGCTGGTTACCCGCGAGCCGGTAGGCCAGGCGGTACACACTGTCGGCGTGCTCTTCGACCAGCTCCCCCCAGGTTGGAAGTTCACCTGTTCCTGCGTCGAACTCGGCGGTGGTTCGCGGAACGGGTTTCTGGTCTGCGCTCATGACCATAATTATGGCTAATCGTCCTCAAAAAGTTGTGCTACTCACCTGGCAGTTTCCTGTGAGGATTTTACCCCTATCTGGGGAACAAAGAGAGTTCGTCACTTCGGTCACTTCTGTTTACTCTCTTTTCTATTTTTGACGCCACCGCTTGACATGCCGAAGGCAAGCACAACATCGACGCATTCCTGGCCTATCGTGTGGAAGCGTGAATGCTGCATCATCTTCCCCCATTGAGGCCATCCGTGAGTACGTCCGGGCGACCACCGAGCCGGACGAGGTGACCACCGCTGCCGTCGAGGCCGCGGAAGAGTTCGGTCTGCTCACCCCCGATGCGATGACTGCCGAGTTCTTGGAGTTCATCGCCACCCGCGCTGGCGCGAACGCCGCCGCCCAGGGGCACACCCCCACCGGCATTATTGTTTCCCCCGCCAGCGGCGTGATTGGCCTGCACCTGTTTAAGGGGCTGAGCGCAGCCCAGGTGGAAGGCCACCTGACCTGCATCGAGCCGGAGGTGCAGCACCAGCAGCTGGCCAAGCAGGCTTTCGCCAACGCAGGCCAGCGCCCAAATACCTTCCGCTTCCTCCCCAGCGCACCGCTGGATGTTATTCGCCGACTGGCGAACGATAGCTACGACATCGCTGTCGCAGAGGCAGCCACGGAGGAGTTCACGGCCATCGTGGAATCCACGCTCCCCGCCCTGCGCACCGGTGGCGTACTGATCCTGCTGGATAGCCTGATGGACGGCCTGGTTGGCGACGAAAGCCACACTGACCGGCAGACCGTGCGCGCCCGCGAGGCAGATCAGTTCTTCCGCGAGCTGGACAACGCCAAGGTCGCCCGACTCCCCCTCGGCGCCGGCGCCACGCTGATCACCAAAACCAGCTAACAAGAAATCCCCGCGCCCAGTCTTGCAGGGTGCGGGGATTCTTCCCAGTGCGGTTCTTCCCGGTGCGGTTCGCTTTTTACGACCGCGCTAGACAACAGCGCTAGACGACCACGTTCTTGCCGATGCAGACCACGCCACCCTTAGAGATCGTGAAGCGATCCTGGTCACGGGCACGATCCACGCCGATGATCTCGCCTGCGGAAACCTGAACGTTCTTGTCGATGATTGCGTGGCGCACGACGGCTCCACGGCCGATGCGCACGCCCGGCATGATCACACAGCCTTCGACAGAGGCTCCCTCTTCCACGATCACGTTCTCGCTCAGAACGGAATTGCGCACCGTACCGGCGGAGATGATGCAGCCCGCCGAAACCATCGAGGACTGAGCAATGCCGCCCTTGACGAACTTCGCGGGCGGCAGGTTGCCCGTCTCCGCGGTGTGGATCGGCCACTGCTGGTTGTACAGGTTAAACACCGGGTGCACGCTGATCAGGTCCATGTGGGCCTCGTAGAACGCATCAACTGTACCCACGTCGCGCCAATAGCCCTTGTCGCGCTCGGTCTCGCCCGGGACGTAGTTGTTGGAGAAATCGTAAACGTATGCCTCCCCGCGGTCGACTAGGCGCGGGATGATGTCGCCGCCCATGTCGTGGTTGGAATTCTCGTCCTCGGAGTCCTCCTTCAGCGCGTCAATCAGCGTCTGCGCGGTGAAGACGTAGTTACCCATGGAGGCAAAGGAGACCTCTGGGTCGTCCGGCACGCTCGGCGGCTCTGCAGGCTTCTCCAAGAACTGCTCGATCTTGTTGTTATCGTCCGCCTGGATCACGCCGAACGCCGTTGCTTCGTGACGCGGAACGCGGAGACCAGCGACGGTCACTCCAGCGCCGCTATTGATGTGCTCCTGCACCATCTGCTCCGGGTCCATGCGGTAGACGTGATCCGCACCGAACACGATGATGTAATCCGGCTGCTCGTCGTACACCAGGTTGAGGGACTGCAGAATTGCGTCCGCAGAACCAGTGAACCAACGCTTGCCCAGTCGCTGCTGCGCCGGAACCGGGGTGATGTATTGGCCGGTCAGGCCAGACAGCTGCCACGACTGAGAGATGTGGCGGTCAAGGGAGTGCGACTTGTACTGAGTCAACACGCAGATCTTGTAGTAACCGGCGTTGACCAGGTTAGATAGCACGAAGTCGATCAGGCGATAGTTACCGCCGAAGGGGACGGCGGGCTTAGCGCGGTCAGCGGTGAAAGGGTAAAGGCGCTTCCCCTCGCCACCGGCAAGGACAATGGACAGGACGTTCGATCTGCTCTTCACACTTTCCAACCTAGCGACACAGCTTTACTTTTGCTTGCCAAGCAGCCAATCGGGTAACCACCCGGTGCCCCCTAATTAGTTACTCGTGATGAACAGCCAGTTTGGTTGCCAGGACACGTAGCGCCCCGCGTGGTTAATCTGGAGACATGCGTATCGCCATGCTGACAAAGGAATATCCCCCAGAGATTTACGGTGGTGCCGGCGTGCACGTCACCGAGTTGGTTCGTTACATGCGGAAGCTCGAGCACGTGGACGTGCACTGCATGGGCGGGCCGCGCGAGGAGCAAGATGTCTACGTCCACGGCGTAGATCCGGAGCTTGCCGAGGCCAACGGTTCCATCAAGACCCTCTCCACCGGCCTGCGCATGGCGAACTCTCTGGGTGACGCCGAAGTTGTCCACTCCCACACCTGGTACACCGGCCTGGGAGGCCACGTCGGCGGCCTGCTAAACGGCATCCCCCACGTGGCCACCGCGCATTCCCTGGAGCCGCACCGCCCGTGGAAGCGCGAGCAACTCGGCGGCGGATACGACGTCTCCTCCTGGTCGGAGAAAAACGCAATGGAAAACGCGGATGCTGTCATCGCCGTGTCCGCCAAGATGAAGGAATCCATCCTCGACGCATACCCGGCCATCGACCCGGACCGCATCCACGTGGTTCTCAACGGTATCGACTCCGAGCTGTGGCAACCCCGCCCAACTTTCGAGGCTGCAGTGGAGGCTGGCAATCGATCCGTACTCACGGAACTGGGCGTCGATCCCAATCGCCCCATCGTCTCCTTCGTCGGACGCATCACGCGACAGAAGGGTGTGCCCCACCTGCTTAAGGCAGTCGCTCACCTCGATCCAGAGATCCAGGTTGTCCTGTGCGCCGGCGCGCCGGATACCCCGGAGATCGAGGCCGAGGTCACCGCGCTGGTTGAAAAGCTGCAGGCGGAGCGCGACGGCGTTTACTGGGTGAAGGAAATGATGGAGAAGCCGAACCTGCAGGAGATCCTGTCGGCCTCGGATGTCTTCCTGTGCCCCTCCATCTACGAGCCGCTGGGCATCGTAAACCTAGAGGCCATGGCGTGCGGCACGGCCGTTGTAGCCTCCGACGTGGGCGGCATTCCGGAGGTCGTCGTCGACGGCGAGACCGGCACCCTGGTGCACTACGACGAGAACGACGCGGAGATCTTCGAACGTGGACTGGCCGACGCGACGAATGCGCTCGTGGCGGATCAGCAAAAGGTGCGAGCCTTCGGTGAGGCCGGCCGCCAGCGCGCGGTAACGACCTTCAGTTGGGCCACCATCGCCGAGCAGACCGTGGACGTTTACAGGTCCCTGCTTTAAACACAATCCGCTGGTATGAATGGGAGCATGCATTCTTCCTCCCATAAGCACCGCCCGGAACTGCACGTCACCGCAGAAACGGGGGTGCTGGAAGCCCCGGCAGGCGCCGTCTTCACAGGCCACGCCCTGCATGTTTTCCACCAGTTCCGTCCTCGCGCCGCCGAAGGTTCACGCTGGGCGCACCAGGTGGCCTCGGAGGCGACGTACGACTGGGACATCTGCGACGACGTCGTAGTTCCGAACCAGGGGTTCCCCGAGCAGGGCGATACTACTCGCGATGCTGCTCAAAATGCCGGCAACAATGTCTCCAGCGGCGCCGAGGTGGACGTCCTCGCCGGCGCAGCAGTCCCACTGGGTCTCGGAGCCGAGCTGTTCTTCGTCACCACCCGCGCCACGGACGAGGCATCCGCAGACCAGGCTCTGGCAGCGGACATCCCCCACGGTCAGCGCGGCCCGCGCACCTTCACCATCGAGCGCGCGGAAATCCCGAACTTGATGGAGGCCACGGAGGTTTCGGACGATCCAAGCCTGCCAGATCCCCACGTCCGCCGCCTGGGCCCCATTGAGATCGACGATTCCGCCTTCCCAGTGGAAAACCTGGTGACCCCCAGCGTTATTCGTCACGACGATCCCGCCAACCCCGACGAGGAATGGCTGATGGTCGCCCTGTCCCTCACCGGCGACAAGGACGCGCAGATCGTCGTCCTGCGCTCCGCCGACCGTCAGCACTGGCGCGTTCTGGGTCCCATCGAGCTGCCCGCCGAGGCCGCCCTGCGCCCCGGCCGCCCGTTCGCTCCGCGCATTGTTTCTATGGTCGACGCCGGCTCTTCCGTCCGCCGCGACGTCCTGTTCGTGACCTTCCCCGGCGACGCTGGGGAATCCGATGAGGTCGCGGGCTACATCGTCGGCAACCTCAGCGGCACGTCGTTCAGCCTGACCAGCCCCTACACTGTCATCGACTTTGGCCACGACTTCACGCGCCCCCGCGTGATCGATCACTCCACCCCAGTGATGTTCGGCCTGGTGGGCGCCCACCCTTCGCTGGATGGGCAGTGGGCGAACTGCCTGTCGGCACCGCGCTATCTCACGCTGGTGGACGGCGAGCTTTTCCAGGACATCGTCGGCGCCCCGACCGCCGTGCGCACGTTCTCTGACTATGCTTTCCTCTGGACCGCCCAGCTGGATGCCACCGAGGGCAGTGTCGACGTCGACGTGACGGACGATTCCGGGCAGGTCATCGCAACCATCAGCTACACCAACGACGCTGTCTCCGTCACCCGCCTGGGCGTGGACACTCGCACCGCCCCGCTGAAGGATGCGGATTCGGATACGCTGACGATCTTCCTCGATGGCCCGGTGTGCGAGATCTTCGCCGACGGTGGCGCGGTGACGCTCACCAGCGCAATTCCGGCACACTCACAGATCTCCGATATCGACGTGCGCGCTACGGGCGGGGCAAAGATCATCTCCTCCATGCAGACCGCCGGGCGGCACCTGATGCGGATGCAGGCGGGTCTGACCTCCCCGGAGGAGCAGGAGCGCTACATGGCCGAGGCCCTCATCGCGGACCGCGACGTGGCCGAGGGAATCCTCGACGAGGACTAGCGACAACTCGGCAGCGCGAGGCTAGCGCGGCGCTAACGGTTAGCCTTCGCCAGGCGCGTGATGGCTGCGCGGGCCGTGACCTCCATGGTCTCCGGCAGCGCGGCGATACGCTCCTGCAAGACTTCCGGGTGGATGTGGCGCGCCGAGGGGCTCATGCCGATCTGCGCGGCAATGGAAGCCTGATCCAGCTGCATCGGGAACTCGATGTGCTCCGGCTCCCCCACCGGCACCAGGTGGCCGGATGCCTGGTTGATCATCCGCTCCACCTTGCCTTCCTCCACATCCAGAATGCCCAGCGGTTCACGCAGCTCACCCAGGTGGCCGACGTCCGCGGTCAGGACAACCACCTGTCCCTCCGGCGTAAGGATGCGGGCAAACTCTGCCGCATTACGCGGTGCGAAGACAACCATGATGGCGTCAACACTTTCCGAAAGAATCGGGAGGCGCGACCAGGCGTCGGCCACGACGGCACCGACCCGAGAGTGTGACGTGGCCAGGCGCTTCGCCGCCGCAGTAGAAACGTCGATGCCTACGCCGCGAGAGCGCTCGATCGTGTCGAGGGTGTGCGCCAGGTAGTAACCCGTACCGGCGCCGATCTCCACGATCGACGGGGCGTGCTCAGCGGCGACGTTCCCGTCGTCCAGCACATTTTCAACGTTGGCGGTCACGGCCTCCACGAAGGGGGCGAAGTGTCCGCCGGAAAGGAAGGTCTCGCGAGCGTCGATCATAGATGCGTCGTCGCCCGAATAACGCAGGCCGGAACCTCCCGCGAGAGTTACATACCCCTGTCGCGCGACGTCATAGCTGTGGCCGGATTCGGAAACCAGGGTGCGCCACTCGTCATCACCGGCGCTCAAGCGCGAACCGTCTACGGGGTCGGCAAGGAGGTCAATGACATCTGCAAGCACGAACAGATTCCTTCCTGAAAATTTTCTAACGGGCTCCCAGTAGGCGGGAGCGAACAAACGACCACCCCATCGTAAACTGTCCACCGCCCGAAATGTATATCGGGCTGGTGCGTACCCGCGGGCAGTCTGGGGCGCCACTGGAACTAGCGCTTCAACCGGCTAATGCATCAACCACTGCACCAGCGTGCGCGCGCCGAAGCCCGTGCCCACCGGAGTGACTTCGTCGTAGGTCGATTCCGCGCGGCCCGGGCCGGCGATATCCAGGTGGATCAGCGGCACGCCACGGGTGAAGCGGCGCAGGAACATCGCGGCGGTGGTCGCGCCCGGCCCCTTCGGGGTCTGGCGCACGTCGGCGATCTTGGAGGTCACGTTTTCCTCCAGGTACTCCTGCATCGGCATCGGCCACCAGCGCTCGCCCACGATGGCGCCGCGACGGGCGAGTTTGACGCCAGCGCCCCAGTTATCGGAGAACACAGCACCCGTGCGTAGCCCCAGCGCCACCTTGGCCGCCCCAGTCAGCGTCGCTACGGTCACCACGGCGGCGGGCTTGTATTTCTTGGCTCCGTAGCTCACCGCATCGGCCAGGATCATGCGCCCCTCGGCATCGGTGTTCGTCACCTCGGAGGTGAGGCCGCCATAGTGTTCCACCACGTCGCCAGGGCGGTAGGACTTTCCATCAATCATGTTCTCCGCCGTCGGGATCAGCGCCACGACCTTGCGGGGAACCTGCTGCTCAGCCAGGGCACGGAAGGCAGCGATGACGCTGGCCCCGCCGGTCATGTCGGTACGCATCGTGTCCATGCCCGCGGCCGGCTTCACACTAATACCGCCCGTGTCGAAGGTCACACCCTTGCCCACCAGCACGGCGGTGCGACGGCGGCGGCGCTGATCCACCTTCTGCGGATCCCACACCAGCTCGATCAGCATCGGCGGGCGGGAGGATCCCCCGCCGACGGCCAAAATGCCGCCGAAGCCCTTGTCTTTGAGCCAGCCCGCGTCGCGCAGGCGCACCTTCACACCGTCCAGGTCCTCCACGGCCTTCTTAGCCTGGGTGGCCAGCCACTCCGGGGACTTCACGTTGGCAGGCGCATTCGCCAGATCGCGGGACAAGCAGGTCGCCTTGCCCAATGCCTTGCCCTCCTTCACCGCAGCGACGTAGTCGGCGGTGTCGAAACCGTTGAAGTCGTAGCCTTCCGGCAGCACGATGTGGACATCGCGCACGCGGGCGGGCTTGCGCTTATTGGTGGTGACGAAGCTGTGGTTACCGACGATCAGGCCGATGACCAGGGAGCGGACGTTGGCGGGGGTGAATTCCTCCGGCAGGTGCACCTGCACAATGTGCTTCTTCGCGCGCACGGGATGGCCGTCGACGACCTTGCCGATGCGGCGCACCAGCCGGGCACCGGCGCCCCGCCAGCCGTCTTCCAGGAACTCCCGGCCATCGCTGAGGTCCAGCGGGCGGCTCGGCTCGGTGGGCACCCAGGCCACAAACTGGCCTGAGGCGTCCAGCTCGACCTCGCCCGGCGCGTTCGCGCCAGGTGCGACCTTCACCTGGGTTTCAATGATCTCGGAGCCCTCCGCGCGCGGGCCGATCGTTACACGGGTCACTTTCTGGGGAATGCTTGGGATCGGTGCCATTGCTTAACGCTCCTGTTCACGGGGTTCTGCGATGTATTCTTCGGCGACGTCTAGTTCGGCGATGCTTGTTTCTGCAGCGCTATCTTCTGCAGCGTGGTTCTCCGGGGCGTGGGCCGCGCCACCGACCTGCTGCTCCAGCTCCTTGATGCGTCCGGCGAGCCGGTCGATGTAGAAGTCCACTTCAGCCTGGTTGTAGCCGCGAATCTCCAGCGAGAATCCGATGTCCCGGATCCCCTCGGCGGTCAGCGGGCCGTTCTCCAGGTTCTCCCAGTGCTGTAGCTTCGCGTTCCCCGCGGTCACGGGCGGCAGCGCCTCACCGCGGCCGAACACAGTACCGAGTAGATAAACCAGGAGCGCGCCGACTAGGAACGCTCCGACGAGAGACAACAACCAAAACATACCTATTAATCTACCGCCTCAAGGGCTCGTTTCGGCGGCTTGTTGGGGGCTTACTTGGTTCCCGGCTCCTTCGTCGGTTTTTCTGCCGGATTCTCCATCGACCCCTCGGCCAACTCCGCTTCGTCACCGAAACGCTCCAGCTCTGCGTCGATCCGCTCTTGCTCCAGCGCCAGTTCCTCCTGGCGGATCTTCAACTTCCGCACGTGGTTATCGTGTGCGTCCACGCAGATCTGCACGGCCTCGGCCGGATCATCGGTGACGTGGAACAGGTCCACGTCCTCTGGGGAGATCATGCCCTCCTCGACCAGTCGATCGTGGATCCAGTCGACCAGCCCGCCCCAGAAGTCTTTGCCGATCAGGATTATCGGGAATCTGCGGATCTTTTCCGTCTGCACCATCACCAGTGCTTCGAATAGCTCATCCAGGGTGCCGTAGCCGCCGGGAAGGCAGATGAATGCCTGCGAGTACTTCAGGAACATGGTCTTGCGCACGAAGAAGTAGCGGAAGTTCAGCCCCAGGTCCACCCACTGGTTCATGCCTTGTTCCATGGGCAGTTCGATACCCAGCCCAATGGACATACCGCCGGATTCCTGCGCGCCACGGTTCGGAGCTTCCATCAGCCCCGGCCCACCGCCGGTGATCGTCGCGTAGCCGGCCTCGTTGATCAGCCGTCCCAGTTCCAGACCCTTTTCGTAGTACTCGTGGCCGGGCTTCACTCGCGCGGAGCCGAACACCGTTACCGCCTTCGGGATCTTCGCCAGCGCACCGAACCCGTCGACGAACTCGGACTGAATACGCATCACGCGCCACGGATCGGTGTGCAACCAATCAATGCTGGCCTGCTCCCCCAGCAGTCGCTGATCCGTGGTCGACTTCTGCTTCTGGCTGTGCCTCTTGCCGCGCAGCAGCATCGGTCCGCGGAGCCGGAATTCTCGATTGTTTTCGCTGGTAATCATGCGTTCGTGTGCCTTAAATGTCTGGTCGATCTTTATACTTCTTTGCGCTTCTCACGCTACTGGTTGCAGGCTCGCGGCGCTCGTTATGGATGACGCCATCACCCCTCCACCCAACACACGCCGTTCCCCTATGGCACTCGCGGGAAAGACGGAAGAGGAGCTAGCGGGAGAGGAACTGGATCAATTGGCGGCTGACCTCTTCGATCTGCGCCACCGGGCAGCGCTCGTCCTTCGTGTGACACAGCCCCGGGTCGCCGGGGCCGAAGTTCACGGCGGGGATTCCCAGCTCGGTGAAACGCGCCACGTCGGTCCAGCCGTACTTCGGGCGCACCCGCCCACCGGTGGCTTCCACCAACTTCGCCGCGAAGGGTTGATTCAAGCCTGGGGCGGCTGCGGCTGCGGCGTCATCAAGAAAGACAGAGAAACCCTCGGCAGGGCTATCGGGCGTACCCACCTGCAGCACCCCATACAGGTGCGTCAGAGCTTCGTCCACGCTGCGGTTCGGGGCGTAGCGGAAGTTGATGAAAGCCCAGGCCTCATCGGGAATGGTGTTGGTGGCCACGCCGGATTCGGCGACGACGGCGTTAAGGCCCTCCTTGTAGGTCAGGCCGTCGATCTCCACGTCCTGCGGCTCATAATCCGCCACGCGCACCAGCACACGGGCCAGATCGTGGAGCGCGTTGTGGCCGAGCCAGCTGCGGGCGGAGTGCGCGCGAGCTCCCAGGGCGGTGACCTTCACGCGGATGGTTCCCTGGCAGCCAGCCTCGATCATCGCCCCGGACGGCTCGCCCAGCAGCGCCAGATCGCCCGCCAACAGGTCGGGGTCGGACTGCACCAGGTGATTCAGGCCGTTGTACTTGGTGGCCACCTCTTCCCCCTCGTAGAGCACCAGCGTCAGGTCGCAGGCCAGCTCCGGGGAGTTCGCCAGAGTGGCGAAGGCATGCGCGTAGCAGGCGGCGCCCGACTTCATGTCCACGGAGCCGAGGCCGAAGATGGTCTGCTCCCCCGTCTCCGGGTCCGGCCCCAGGCGCGAGGGCAGGTTATCCGCCGGCGGCACGGTATCTAGGTGACCCGCCAGAATCACCCGATCCCCAAGGCCGCGATGGGTGCGCGCGACCAGAGTGTTTCCCCGGCGCGTGACCTCTACATTTTCGATGGCACGCAGGGCGGGCTCGACAGCGTCGGCGATCTCCTGCTCGTGGTGCGACTCGCTGTAGATGTCAACGAGCTGGCGGGTCAGAGGGACCGCCCCGGCGACCAAGTCGATGGAAGGCGATGAAGTTTTGGAAGATTCTGAAGGCTCTGCAGTATTCATTGCTTGCGATCCTAGACCAGCTGGCAGCTCACCGTCGGGGGCAGGCGGGTGATCTGCAGGGTGAAAAACTACCCGCCACAGGGGCTAAAAGTACCCATGCTGGCCTTTAACAAGAACGGTTGTGTTCTAATTTTGGTATGAAGACTCGAAACTCCGATTCAGGTGCCGCGGAAGGCACCTCTAACCAACTGGGTCACAGTCTAGAGACCCGGCACCTAACCATGATGGGCTTGGGCTCGGCCATTGGCGCTGGTCTTTTCCTCGGCACGGGCGTGGGCATCCAGGCTGCAGGCCCGGCCGTGCTGCTTTCCTACATTGTCGCCGGCATTGTGGTGATCGCCGTCATGCAGATGCTGGGTGAGCTCGCCGCCGCTCGCCCAGCCTCCGGTACCTTCGCCACCTACGGCCAGATGGCTTTCGGCCGCTGGAATGGCTTTGCTCTGGGCTGGCTGTACTGGTTCATGCTGATCATGGTGATGGGGGCCGAGATTACCGGCGCGGGCGCGATCATGGGCGCGTGGTTCGGCGTGGAAGGTTGGATCCCCGGCCTGGTGTGCGTGGTGCTGTTCACCATCGTGAACTTGGCTGGTGTCCGCGGCTTTGGCGAGTTCGAGTACTGGTTTGCCTTCATTAAGGTGGCCGTCATCATCGTTTTCTTGGTTATCGGCACGGGCCTGCTGCTGGGCCTGTTCCCCAGCTACGACTCCCCTGGCTTGAGCAACTTCTCTGACTTCGCCCCCAACGGCATCTCCGGCATGGCGGTAGGCCTGCTGGCCGTGGCCTTCGCCTTCGGTGGTATCGAGATCGTAACGATCGCCGCCGCGGAATCGAAGGATCCGGCGAACTCGATTGCCGCCGCGGTGCGCGCCGTCATTTGGCGCATTTCCGTGTTCTATCTGGGCAGTGTCTTCCTGATCTCCGCCTTGCTGCCTTTCGAAACCCTGGGTGAGGCCGAGTCCGCTGAGGAATCTCCGTTCACCCGCATCCTGGCTCTCGCCCAGATCCCGGGCATCGTGGAGATTATGGAGGCCGTGATCGTCCTGGCGCTGCTTTCCGCTTTCAACGCACAGATCTATGCGACGAGCCGCCTGATGTACAGCTTCTCCCAGGAGCGTAACGTGCCGCGATGGTTCGGTAAGACAAATGCCCAGAAGGTGCCCTACCGCGCCGTATGGTGCTCTCTGTTCTTCGCTTTCGTCTCCGTGGCGCTGCAGGTGTGGGGTCCAGAGAACCTGATCAACATCCTGTTTAACGCCGTCGGCGGCACCCTGCTGGTCATTTGGATGGTTATCGTGTTGGCACAGATCAAGCTACGCCCCACCTTCGAACGTGACGGCAGCCTGACCGTGCGTATGGTGGGCTACCCTGTGCTGTCCTGGCTAACCTTCCTGGCGCTGATCGCCCTGACGGTCCTGATGCTCTTCGACGACGGCGCTCGCTTGCAGGTCCTCACCGTCACCATCGCCTTTGTGGTCCTGAGTGTGATCGGTCTGGTGCTGCAGAAAACGCAGGTGTCGCAGGTAGCCGATGACACCACGGTGGGCACCACCGTAGACAGCGACTCCAACGCATAGGTTCAAACACATATGTAGGATCGACAACCATGACTTCTGCTTATGGAAATGGATTTGCCACTCTGACCGATTCTGGCGACGTGCTGGACACCTGGTTCTTCGAGTTCGACCTCGGCTCTGCCGATGCCGGTTCCACCGAGGCGGGCACGCAGGCGCTCGATCTTACTGACGCCAGCACCTCCGCCCCTGATTCCTTCCGTCCCCTGGCCAACCTCGCCGGCGCAGACGAGGTCCGCGGCACCCGCCGCGTAGCAGTGACCACTACCATTGCCGACCTGGACGCCGCACCTGCCGATGCGTACGACGCCTACCTGCGCCTGCACCTAATCTCCGGCCGCAAGATCCAACCCCACGGCTGCAACTTGGATGGCCTGTTCGGTCTGCTTAGCAACGTTGTGTGGACGAACTACGGCCCGTGCGCCGTCCCCGGTTTCGAGTCTGTCCGCGCCCGCCTGCAGGCCGAGCGCGGCCCGGTGACGGTCTACAGTGTGGACAAATTCCCGCGCATGGTGGATTACGTGGTGCCCACGGGTGTGCGTATCGGCGATGCGGACCGCGTGCGCCTGGGTGCCCACTTGGCTGAGGGCACGACCGTTATGCACGAGGGCTTCATCAACTTCAACGCCGGC
>NZ_CALLDG010000030.1 GCF_937999985.1 uncultured Corynebacterium sp. | reverse complement strand
CCATATGCCGGGTTGGACAGCAGGATGATGAAGGCCGTGATGGTACACTCCGTCATCGGTTATGGTATAAGTATAACCATGCGAGTTTTAGGAAGAATCAGGCTCTCCCGCTACACAGAAGAAAGTACCAGCGTAGAGCGACAAAGGGAACTAATCCAGCACTGGGCGGACAAGCACGACCACACCATTGTAGGGTGGGCAGAGGATGTTGACGTATCAGGATCCCTCTCCCCTTTCGACGCCCCGCAACTAGCGCCCTGGTTCAAACCACCGAAGAGCAACGAGTGGGACATCCTGTGCGCCTGGAAGCTCGACCGGATCGCCCGCAACAGCATCGGCCTCCACGCCGTGTTCGCGTGGCTACAGGAGAACAACAAAACCCTCGTCTGCATCGAAGACAGCATCGACCTGTCCAACTGGGTAGGCCGGCTAGTAGCCAGCGTCATCGCGGGAGTAGCCGAAGGCGAACTAGCAGCCATGACAGAGAGAAACACAGCCGCTAGGAAAACCCTCCGCCAAGAAGGACGCTGGGCCGGAGGCCGGCCCGGCTACGGTTACCGGCCAGTGAAAACCAACCAAGGATGGCGGCTGGAGCACGACCCCGAAGAACAACCAATCCTCCGCGAGATGATCGACCGCATCCTCGCGGGAGAATCCGCAGGATCCATAGCCGACTCGCTCAACGAGCGGGGGATACCCACCGCCCGGGAACGCCGGTACGGGGTGAAAACCCAGGGCTGGACAGGCGACGGGATACGCCAAACGCTACGCTCGAAGCACACGCTAGGCTGGATCACGCACGAAGCTAAACCAGTGCTAGACGCGGCGGGCAAACCAGTGCCCGCAGGGCCACCAACCATCACTCTTGATACGTGGAAACGCTTGCAGGAAGCGCTCTCCTCACGCTCGTTCAAGAAGCAGTCCAAAGACCGCACCAGCCCCCTGCTCGGCATTCTCGAATGCTGGCAGTGCGGGGGCCCGATGTACATCCGGCGCACAAGAACAGCCGCAGGCACCATCCACACCGGCTACCACTGCAAAAAAGGGTGCAAGCAGAAAACAGTCAACGGCCAGCAAGCGAAAGAACTCGTGTACTCGTCGTTCCGAGACGAGCTGGGCGACAGCATGGTCATGGAAAAGAAAGTCACCCACGCCGAAGACACAACAGCCGAGCTGGAAGAGGCCAAACAAGCCTACTCGGACATAGCCGACTTCGTAGGCACAGCCCCCACGGCAGAAGCCCGCAAACAGCTGCTGGAACAACTCACCCTCGTGGGCGAGAGGATCAAAGCCCTCGAACAAGCCCCCACCACGGACACCGTGGAGTGGGAGCAGACCGGGCAGACGTACCAGGACCTGTGGGACAGCCTCGACGAGGAGGGTAAACGCCAGCTCATGCTGAAAACAGGGATACGAGCCCGCATCAACCCCATCACTGGCGGAACCAGGCACGGGTACGGCACCGTCGAATACGAGTTCATCGTACCCGACGACCTGAAACAACGACTAGCCTAGTTATCCAGGTCCGTCACCGTGGACCCGGAATCCGGCTTATCCTCACGGACCTTCCAGTTAGCGGTCCTATCCGCCACCTCCGTGAACGTCAACCTAGTTCCGTGTGGGAGATGCGTCTGATCCTCAGGGGTGATTAGCCGGGGGATCACGTCCTCCCCCGCCTTAATCAGGATACGCTCACCATCAATACCCCGGGCATACAGATCCTGGTCACACACGGCAACGTTCTTCAGTCTGATGTATTCGGGACGGTTGAACCGGGAAAGATTCTCAGAGTCAGCCCTATAGACAAACCTGCGGCGAGGAAGAGACAAGTCCGTATACTTAGTCACCTCCATACTGGAGGAAACTCCGTCCCGCACTTCCCAAGTAGCCGTACGGTTCAGCGAATTCACGTACACAGTGATCGAATAGAAACGCGCGTTCAAGTGCAGCGCGCCGCCCTTGAACTTGAAAACACGCTTATCCTTCGTCACGTCAAACACATACTCATCCAACTGGCCCTTATCGAAGTTAGCGTGGAATACCACCTGGCCAGTCCACGAACCCTTGCACGCGATGTATACGATAACCCCGTCCGCGTAAACGTGCTCGTAGGTGGAGGTGAACTGCTTATTAATAAGGTTAGCAGACTCACCTCCCTTGTATGGGTTCTTCCACTTAGTATAACCACCATCAGGGTGGGTCTTCGAATACCCGGGCAGGGAGTAGAACACCTTCGGGGAGCGAATATCCAGCAGCTCAATCATATCCTGGTGACCCCACAACTGCTCCTGGGTCGCCTTGTTAATGATCACCTGAGCATCATCAAACTTCTCGCCCAGGTTCTGGCGCTGGATAATCTCGTCCTGAACCGCCTTCAGAGCATTATCAGAGTCCTGGAGGGACTTGTTGATCTTCGGCTGAATGTCAGCGTCGAACTCCGACTTGAAATCAAGAAGCTTCCTAGTATCCCCCAGGGCATCATCAGCCTTCTTCGACAGGCTATCCACACGAGCAGCAGCAGCCTCAGCATCCTTCAGAATACCCTCCTGCTCCACCACCAGACCATCAACCTTGTCAGCGAGCTTCGCGTGACGCTCACCAGACTCCGAGATAGCGGTGTTGATCGGATCAATCCGCTCCTTGACAGCGCCAGCGATCGGCTCGAACGTAGCACCCCCCTTACCAGAAATCGCCTTAGCGATGCCGCCAACCATCTCGCCAACAAAGCTGTTGAAACCCTGGATCAGCCTGCCGATACCCGAGGACTTGTTCTTGCCGGACAGAAGCTCACGGACCCTGGCCTCAGTAAGATCCTGACCGAACCGGGAACCTACCCCGTAAACATCGTTGTACCTGTCGTTCGTGGGCTTGGGAGCTCCACCGATCGGACTAGTCAATCAGGCCCTCCTCACGCAACCCGGCGATAACCTCAGCCTTCTCCGCCGGAGTCATAAGACCCACAGCAGCTGTAACCGGAGGCTCAACCTCATCCTCGACAGGGATCCACTGGCCACTCGCGTTCATCGCATGATCCTGGCCGCGCACCGGAGGCTGGAAATGCACCGTCTGACGGTTCGGCAAATCATCCTCATCCACCAAACCCTCAAGCTCAGACACATGAACAAACCCGCACTCGGACAAGTGGCGAGACCAAGCACGAGCAACCTGCTCAGGCACCACCAAGGGGAAACCGTTAAACTCCAGCCCCCTCAAAGCCCAAACAAACCGCTGCTCAGGATCACCAAAATCAGTACCAGACTGCTCAGGAAAAGCCACTACCAAACCCCCAATTCCTTCAGGCCAGCGGTAGCCCTCTCGAACCTCTCCGCCAGATAACTCAAACCAGAATTAAAACTCGTCTTACCAACATCAACCGACCAACCATGCTCATCAGGGTCAGAGCTGAACTCCAGCTCCTCCACCTGCTCAACAAACAGCATGTCCTTACGCATACCCAGAGCATGGACCGCAACCCGATCACCGATAAAGAAATCCGAACCCACGAAATACGGAGCACCGGACTGCATCTTCACAGTCACAGCGTGCTTCTCCCGAGTCTCGTGCTTCGCCTTCCGCAAGGCGGTCAAGGCCGACAGCGTATAAGCCTTATCAGCACCATCAACCCAGTGCTCGAACGGGAAATCCCAACCCTGCTCACGGATCCGGTCGTGGTACTTGTGCGCCATGAACGCGGCAAACACATCCGAGTACAACGGCTCCAGAATCGCCTCAGCCACCGAACCCAGCTGCGACTGGTTAAACAACGAACCAACCACACCACCAAGCCCGATGATCGTCGCCTTCAACGCCTCATTAACGCCGGGCATACTAGAACCGCCGGTCACAAACTGCGAAGGCCCCGGAGGGGTGTACTCGTACTCCGAAGCGTCAACGCCCGTGCGATCGCCGTGCTCCAGCACAACCCACGGAGCCTCAGGCAGCGAGCCCCTCAGCCCCGGACGGAAATACTCGTCCGGCTGCTCAACCCGAGGGACGTAATCCACACCCTCCGTCAAACCATCGCTACCCATGCGGCGGACAGCGCGGGACAAGCCAGTGATCAGACTACCGCCGAACGAGGTCTGCTTACCCCAGCCGGACTTGTCCTCGACATCGAACACCAAACACCCGTGGCGAAGCTTCTTACCCTCGATAGGTTGAGGATCCCCGTCCAAGTACCGGCGGCAGGTGATAGCCAGCTCAGCATCAGCGCACACGTCCTTCACACAATCGTGGAAGTACTTGAACCTGGAGGACACAACCGAAGCCAGGCTACTGTCCTTACCAAACTTCACCGGCTTAACAGCCATGCTCCAGTCGCTCATGTCCAGATCAAACCACTGACCAGCGTTCAGCGGATCATCCGGCAGCATCCACAGACTATTATTCTTCCGCAGCAGGTTCACAAACAGAGTCGCGGTGACAGCCCACCGGGACGGTCCGAACAGCATCCACGCCTTCGGAAACTGAACCTCCGCCGGCAAAAACGGGTTAGACCAAACCAGCAGCTCCTTCAGCTTTGCATAATCATGCAGAGCAGAAACCTCCACCTGCTGATCACCCGCAGCCTCAGTAACCGTCTTCACGTTAATCACACGACCAGACCAGCGAACACCGTCACGGTCGAACGTGACGTACATACTCTTCGTCGGCCAACCATCCGGCGACATCAACAGCTGCGCAGCAGGGTTATCCAAAGGCAAAGCAACACTAGCCTCGCCCGCATCATTCAGCAGGAACTTGAACGAGTGAGAAAACTCACCAGTCACATACCCCTGCAACCGCCAGTTACCATCCCACAAGCGGATAACAGTCTCATCCTGCAACGACCTGACCCTAGCCGCCTCGCGATTGTTAATCTCCGCAAG